>NVSI01000024.1 GCA_002401195.1 Alphaproteobacteria bacterium | reverse complement strand
CACGCCTTTATTAACCGTGGCACGTCCGTTGATAAAGGGGGAGGCGATGGATTTTAATCTCTCAAAATCAGCGTTCGATATCTCGGTTGTTTCAAAGGAAACAGTCGATTCGTTTGTGGTGTAATTAAACCCGAAAACGGGAACATTATTTACAATGGAAATATAGGGCGTGCAATCAAGGTAGGCCTGATTGATCAGGAACATTTTATTCCATCCAAGGCCGCCAATGTTAAAATCAATCGGCATTGCGTATTTTAATTCATTTTCAATCGCCATGTTCAGTATTTCTTTTTTTAATATAAAAAAAGGGGCAGTAAAAACCGCCCCCTTTGAATTTTATTTCTTTTTGGCTTATGCCGCGTCTTCTTCGGCTATATCAGCTTCTAAATCTTCACCAGTTTCCTGATTAACACGCTTCATAGACAATTTAAGCTTCCCACGGTTGTCCATTCCGATCAATTTGACCTTCACTTCATCACCTTCGGAAATAACGTCAGAGACGGTCTCTACGCGCTCATTTCTAAGCTCAGAGATATGAACAAGGCCGTCTTTCGCGCCCATGAAGTTCACGAATGCACCAAAGTCCATGATCTTTACAACTTTACCTGTGTAAACAACGCCAACTTCTGGCTCGTCAGTGATCGCTTTGATCATTTCAATCGCTTTTTCAGCGCTTGATGTGTCAACGGCGGCAACTTTAATTGTACCGTCATCGTCCAAATCGATTTTGGCGCCGGACACTTCACAAATTTCACGGATCACTTTTCCGCCTGTTCCGATGACTTCACGGATTTTATCAGGGTTAATTTTGATCGTTGTGATTTTCGGTGCTGATTCGTTCACATCGTTACGTGAACCAGTCAAAGCCTTTGCCATTTCACCAAGGATATGGATACGGCCGTCTTTTGCCTGATCCAACGCCTCTGTCATAATCGCAGTTGTGATTGACGTGATCTTGATGTCCATCTGAAGCGCAGTAATACCGTTTTCAGTACCAGCAACTTTAAAGTCCATGTCGCCAAGGTGATCTTCATCGCCAAGGATATCTGAAAGAACGGCGTAATCTTCGCCTTCCTTGATCAAACCCATCGCGATACCCGCAACAGGAAAAGGAAGAGGAACACCAGCATCCATCATGGATAGTGATGTACCACAAACAGTCGCCATTGATGATGAACCGTTGCTTTCCGTGATTTCTGACACTGTACGCACAGTGTAAGGGAAATCTTCCGCCGATGGCATTAATGGGCGGATTGCGCGCCATGCCAATTTACCGTGACCGATTTCACGGCGACCAGGTGACGCAATGCGTCCACACTCACCAACTGAATAAGGAGGGAAGTTATAGTGAAGCATAAAGCTTTCGCGGTATTCACCGACAAGAGCGTCAACGATTTGTTCATCTTGACCAGTCCCTAGTGTTGTAACAACGATTGCTTGTGTTTCACCGCGTGTGAACAAGGCAGAACCGTGTGTACGAGGAAGGTTTCCAACTTCGGCAACGATTTCACGAATTTCATCAGTCTTACGACCGTCAATACGGCTTTTTGTTTTGATGATTTGTCCACGAACAACATCGGCTTCCAGCTTTTTGAAGGCCGCTTTAACAGTGTTGGCGTCAATTCCGTTTTCTTCGTTTTCAAATTCAGACATAGCAGCATCACGAGCAGAACCAACAGCCGCATAACGCTCTTGCTTATCCTGAATGGCGTATGCCTTTTCAACGTCTTTTGAGAACTTCTTAATGTCTGACTTTAACTGAGTGATTTCAGCCGCTTCACCTTTGATATCCCAAGGCTCTTTGGCACACATCTCAGCCAAATCAATAACACCATCGATGATCGAGGCATAAGCCTTTTGACCAAATTCAACAGCATCAAGCATTGTTTTTTCTGAAAGCTGTTGTGCTTCTGATTCAACCATCAACACGCCGTCTTGTGTTCCGGCAACAACCAAATCAAGGTCAGTGTTTTGCAATTGCTCAACCGTTGGGTTTAAAACGAACTCACCGTCGATATAACCAACGCGTGCGCAACCGATGGGGCCCATAAATGGAACGCCAGAGATTGTAAGCGCCGCAGAAACACCAGCCATCGCAACCATATCCGCAGGGTTCACCATATCATGGCTCATCACTGTACAAATAACCTGAACTTCGTTCAAAAATCCTTCTGGAAATAATGGACGGATAGGGCGGTCAATCAAACGTGATGTCAAAGTTTCGAATTCCGAAGGCATTCCTTCGCGTTTTCTAAATCCACCCGGGACTTTACCGGCGGCATATGCTTTTTCAACATAATGAACAGAAAGCGGGAAGAAGTCTTGACCCGGTTTTGTTTCTTTTTTGGCAGTCACAGCACATAAAACTGTTGTGCCTCCAACTGTTGCGAGAACAGCGCCATCGGCCTGACGCGCAACTTTACCCGTTTCAAGTGTTAGTGTTTTGTCGCCAATTTGAATTTCTTTTTTATAAACGTTAAACATAGTTTTTCCTTTAGTTTGTTTAAATAATATTACATCTTTTAAAGGATCATTTCGAACGGTGGACAATTAAACATTTTGATCGCTTTCAAAATCCTTAATAGTCAACCGAAACCGACCCTTTAAGACATGGTGTTTTTCTAGTATAGTTTTCCTCATAAGTCAAAGAGTTAATGGAGATCAAAAGAATGGCTACACTTGTTTTAATGCGTCACGGCGAATCGGAATGGAATGCAAAAAACCTATTTACGGGGTTTACGGATGTTGACCTGACGGAAAAAGGCGTTCAAGAGGCCGTGGATGCGGGGAAAGAGCTGCAATCCAAAGGGATTAAGTTTGATGTTGTTTTTACGTCCACATTGATCCGTGCCATTCGGACAACAACAATTGCGTTAAACGAAGGCGGGCAGGGGGATTTGGTCGATCAAATGATCCAACATGACGATTTGCGCGAACGCGATTACGGTGATTTAACGGGATTGAACAAGGCCGAAACGGCCGAAAAATTCGGCGCGGATCAAGTGCATATATGGCGCAGATCGTATGATGTGCCTCCTCCGGGCGGTGAAAGCCTTGAAATGGTGGTTGAAAACCGTGTTCGCCCTTATTTTGAGGCGAATATAAAACCGTTATTGGATGAAGGGAAAACAATCCTGATCGGTGCGCATGGCAATACATTGCGTGCGATGCTCATTATATTAGGCGAACGAACGCGCGACAATATCAACGAGGCTGAAATTCCAACGGGAAAACCGATTATTTTTGAAGTTTAATTTTTTTGTTATTTGACAAGGCCAGCAAGTTTTGGCGCGGCGCATGTTGCGGGGAACATCGCATCAGGTGTTTCAATATTTCTTTGCTTGATTGTGTCTTCGAAATTCGGGCATTCGCTCAACAAGTTCACAAATTTTGCGGCCTTTGGTGTACATGCCATATCAGGGTAAGTCATGCAGTTAAATGCGTCTGACGCCGTCACAAGAAAAGGTCTGCTTGAGGTAATGTTTTTACCTTTGGCCATCATGAATGAGGCAGAGGCCGGAGACTGAATGGAAATTTCTTCGCTGTGCGCAGCAAGGGGTGATGCGATTAACAGTGCGGCAATTGCGGCCTTTGTGAATGCTTTTTTCATTGTTTCTCTACCTTTTTCCATCGCGTTGATATGGTAATAATTTATTCTTTCCTTATATATACGCGATATGAACGTAAATGTCAAAAAAACCATGAAAAAGAGAACAATTGAAACTTGACTTGTGTGTTTAACAAAGAATATCCGTTGTTTTTATGAAGGTTTAGCAGAGTTCAGTTGCTGGCGGCGGTTTATTACAATTATTTTATGGCGTGCTCGGCATGGAGAGAATCGTTTTTCATGCCTTCGCTTATAAAGTTAAATAGAAAATCGTTTATTTTTTCTGCGGTTTTTATATCTGTTTGGGGAGAGTTCTTTTGAAATGCGTAACGAGCGTCAACGAACATGTTTTTAATGTTACGCAGGTCGAAAGCAAGGCAAGCTCCATCGTGCTCTCTTTTATATGCGTCGTTTAGGGCGATTTTTATCTTTTTATCAAGTGCGAAAGCGCATAAGAGAAGATTGTGACTTCGTTTTTCTGGATCTAGTTTAAATACAGAATTATCTGTTAATGTATAGGTCGGTCTTTTTTTTGATGTATCTTTCTCGTAAATGCATTTGACTTCCTCTTTCATTGCCAAGCTTTTTAGAAAAAGTTCGCAGGAGAATGCAAGATTCATGGCTTTAGCAAATTTGTGCCCGTAATTGTCGGGGATTAATTGTGCTGCGCGACGAAATTGTTCGCCATGTCTAAATGTTGGGTGATTAAATCCCGTTGCGTTGCGTTGAAAATCTGTTGGACCCATATGYGGACGCTAATATACCTCATGAATCGATGTCAAATAAAAAACCACCCAAAGGAGGGTGGTTTTTGTGAATTCTTATTAAAGATCGAATATTTAAAATTAGCGACGGATACCGTGCTTCTTAATGATCTTTTGGTAACGTTCTTCGCTTCCTTTGCGAAGGTAATCCAACAGTTTACGACGCAAAGACACCATTTTCAAAAGGCCGCGACGTGAGCCAAGGTCTTTTTTGTGTACTTTCATGTGTTCTGTAAGATTTGCAATACGTGTTGTCAAAATTGCGATTTGCACTTCTGGTGAACCTGTATCGTTTGCAGTCTGTTTGTTATCTTGTATGAGTTCTGCTTTTTTTTCTGGTGTAATCGACATCTTTTTTCCTTTTTATTATAGGTTAAACAAACGCTCCGGCTTCATTGAAACACCATTCATGCGCGTGATTCCCAATGGTTTCCCATTATCATTCACGGCCAGAACAATCATATCCTTTGCCGTGAGCGGGTTAATGCCATGCGCATTGAGCCGTTCCATATCAGGGCGAGCAGAGAATATAATTTTCTGACCATTCCTGAGCCGTGAAGCTTCCTGATCGGATAAAGGCAGAGCCGGGATATCGTCCAGCGCAGTCTCTAAGCCGAGGGTTGCCTCCTGAGCGCCACTGTTATCCACAATTTCAGCAAGCTTGTCAAAGGAAATCGCATCATTTTCGTGAAATCCGCCAACAAAGGTGCGGCGAAGCATTGAAACATAGCCATATGTCCCTAATTCCAAGGCCAAATCGCGGGCGAGGGATCGAACATAGGTACCTTTCCCGCATCGCATGGATAATGTTGCTGTTTTATCGTCACAATGGACCAAAGTAAGGTCGTAAACATTCACTTTACGGGACTTCATTTCAAATTCGACGCCTTCACGGGCCAAATCATATGCGCGGGCGCCTTTTATTTTAATCGCGGAAAACTTTGGTGGAATTTGATCGATTTCACCAATGAATGCGGGCAGGGCGGCGATAATTGCATCTTCGGATGGGCGGACGTCACTGCTGGCGATCGTTTCTCCTTCGCCGTCATCCGTGTCCTTGGCTTCACCCCACATGATGGTAAAGCTGTATCCTTTTTCGCGGTCTTGGATAAATTGAACGGTTTTTGTCGCCTCGCCAATTGCGATGGGCAAAATACCAGTGGCCATGGGGTCAAGAGTTCCCGCGTGCCCAACTTTTTTAACGTTAAGGATACGTTTGATTTTACCAACGGCTTGCGTTGATGTCATTTCAAGCGGTTTATCAAGATTGATCCAACCGTTGACAATGTTGCGCGGTATTTTTTGTGGTGTTTGTGTCATGGGCGCAAGTGATAACGGATTATTTAATAGATTGCAATAATTCTTCGATGCGCTGTGCATCGGCGAATGTTTTGTCTTCTTTAAATGTCACTTTCGGTGTGAATTTCATATTCATTTGATGATTGATTTCAGATTGAAAGTGGCGTGCATTGGCGTTCAGCGCGACAAGGAATTCTTCAAGGTCTTTTCCGCCAAGGCTCATCACAAAGACAGCGCAGTTTTTAAGATCAGGGGAGACATTCACATGTCCAACCGTCACATCCTGGGCATGTTCGACCAAGATAGGTTCGTGAAAATGCCCGCGATGGAGCATTTCTGAAATCACGCCGCGAATTTGCTCGCTTACTCTAAGTTGTCTTTGTGATGGTGTTTTCATGACGGCCTTAAGCAACACTCCGTGCTTCTTCGATGACGTTGAAACATTCAATGGTATCGCCTTCTTTGATATCATCGTATTTTTCAAACGCCATACCGCATTCGGTGCCTTCTTTGACTTCTTTCACTTCTTCTTTAACGCGTTTCAATGTTTTCAGTGTTCCTTCATGGATCACAACATCGTCACGGAGAAGGCGGACCTTCGCCCCACGTTTCACAAAGCCCTTGGTAATCATGCACCCAGCAATCTTACCGACTTTCGTAATGTTAAAGACCTGACGAATTTCAGCGTTACCAATAAATTCTTCGCGTAAGTTCGGATCAAGCATTCCAGATAGAATGTCTTTTGCATCATCAATCACGTTATAGATAATTGAATAGTAACGAATATCAACGCCATTTTTCTGCGCCAAGTCACGCGCCTGAGAATTCGCACGAACGTTAAACCCAACGATCAAGGCATTCGAGGCACCGGCAAGAGTTACATCACTTTCCGTGATTCCGCCAACGCCAGAGTGAAGAACTTGAACATCAACGTCTTCGTTGTCTGCAGAGATTTTCTGTAGCGACCCAATGATCGCTTCGGTTGATCCTTGAACATCTGATTTAATAATAATAGGCAGGATTTTCTTTGTGCCTTCTTCGCGTGATTTCGCAAGCAAGGCTTCAAACCCACCCGCAGAAGACGCAACTGATTTCGCTTCCAGTAATTTACGTTGACGATATTCAACGATTTCGCGGGCTGCGGCTTCATCCTTAACAACGGCAAAATCATCGCCAGCCAAAGGCGTTCCGTTCAGACCAAGAACCTCAACAGGTTGACCTGGTATACCTTGTTTAATTGGTTCACCTTTGTCGTTTAGGATTGCGCGAACGCGCCCCCATTCAGCGCCAGATACAAAGATTTCACCAACATTTAATGTTCCACGTTGGATCAATACAGTTGCAACAGATCCGCGACCTTTTTCCATTTTCGCCTCGACAACGCGGCCTTCGGCTGTGCGGTCGGGGTTGGCTTGGATATCAAGCAATTCAGCCTGTAATGTGATGGCCTCAAGTAATTTATCGAGGTTAATTTTGCTTTTTGCGGAGACTTCGATACATAAAACATCGCCGCCCATCTCTTCGACAAGAACGTCATGTTGAAGAAGATCTTGTTTTACTTTGTCCGGGTTCGCGTCTGGTAAATCGATCTTGTTCACGGCAATAATCATCGGAACGTTCGCGGCTTTTGCGTGGGCAATCGCCTCAATTGTTTGTGGCATAATTGAATCGGCGGCGGACACAACAACAATAACGATGTCAGTCACATTCGCACCGCGTGCGCGCATTTCAGTAAAGGCCGCGTGACCAGGCGTGTCAAGGAACGTAATTTTTTGATCATTTTCGAATGAAACCTGATAGGCACCGATATGTTGTGTAATTCCGCCGGCCTCGCCCGCAACAACGTCTGTTTGACGAAGCGCATCAAGAAGGGATGTTTTACCGTGATCAACGTGACCCATAATCGTCACAACAGGTGGGCGAGGTTTCATATCCTTCGGATCATCTTCTGCGCCTCTCATATCGACTTCAACATCAGCCTCTGTCACACGTTTGACTTTGTGACCAAATTCTTCAACCAATAATTCCGCTGTGTCGGCGTCAATCGATTGATTCATTGTGACCATCATTCCCATTTTCATGAGAGATTTCACAAGGGTCGCGCCTTTTTCCGCCATGCGGTTTGCGAGTTCTTGAACGGTTAAAGTTTCAGGAATAATAACCTCGCGCACCATTTTTTCAGTCGGCGCTTGGAAATCTGTGTCCCCCTTTGTTTTAATTTTTTGACGGGCGCGTTTTTGTGACGCCAATGATGGCATGCGTTCAAATTCAGATTCTCCTGCAAGAGCCTGAGAAACTGTCAATTTACCATTTGACCAACGATCAGGTGTGGAACGAGATTTTTTGGAGTTTGCAGCATTCTTTTTCAAACGATCGCGCATAGAAAGACCGTCATTAACTGGCGGAGTTCCTGGGCGACCTTGGAATGTTGGTTTTGCAAAACCTAAATCTTGACGGCGTTTTTCGTTCGCAATCTCTTGAGAGGCTTTAAGCTCGTTTGCTTTGGTTGTTTCTTCGGCTTGGATCCGCTCAAGCTCTTCCATTTCTTTTTGGCGAAGAGTTTTCTTTTCCTTAGCGGGCGCTTCGGCTGTTGTTTCAGCAGGGGCCACTTCTTCCTCTTTTTTCTTCACAACGCGTGTTGGAAGGGAGGATTGAATTTTCCCACCAGCGTTTTTCGCGGCTTCCAAAACGCGCATGCGTGTTTGTTTTTCATGCTCGCTTAGGCCAGCAAACGGATCGCTTCCATTTTGTGCGGCGTTAGCCGGTGTTTCGGTTGTTGTACGGCGACGACGAACTTCAACGGCAACAGTTTTACTGCGTCCGCCAGAGAAGCTTTGTTGAACAAGTCCGGAATTTCCTGCGCCTGATGGTGCGTTCGCCCCTAGGCTTAAAGTCCCTTTGGAACCTAGGCTTAGGGTTGATTTTTTCTTTACGTCTTTTTTATCGTCGCTCATCTGAACTATCTCTTCTTCCGTATGTGTTCTTTATAATTGTTACATTGTCGCCATCCTGTATGAAACGGCTTCTATTGTCAAAAGGGGCGACATTATGCCGCCACCTCTGAATCATCTTTAGTGGCTTCTTCTGATTCTGCTGCGGATTCCGCAGCAGCGGCAGCTTCGGCATCTTCTTTTGCAAACCAATGTTCACGCGCCTTCATGATTAATGTGTTGGCTTCTTTTGCGTTCATTGGTGATGTTTCTTCACCGCCAAGCATTTCAACAAGTTCATCGCTGGCAAGGTCAGCCAAATCGTCGCGGGCTTTCACGCCTTTTTCTGCCAAAGTTAGGGCCATGTCGGTGGTGAGTGTCGGAACCTCCATCAAGTCATCCTTAATGCCCAATTCTTTCTTCTTCTTCTCGAACTCTTTTGCTTTCGCTTCAAGGAAGGCTTTCGCACGATTTGTAAGTTCACCTGCGATATCTTCGTCAAATCCTTCGATTGCGCCCATTTCATCAATTGGACAAGCGGCCAATTCCTCAACTGTTCGGAACCCTTCGGCCACCAACAAGTGAGCAATAACGTCGTCAACATCCAAYGCWTCGAYRAAKNNGYTTGANNGCGWTCKKYWRWTTCTTTCGCGCGGCGTGCGGCTTCCTCTTCTTCGTTCACGATGTCGATATCAAGCTGTGTTAGAATCGATGCTAGACGAACATTTTGTCCGCGGCGACCAATGGCCAATGATAATTGTTCATCAGGGACACACACTTCGATGCGGTTGTTTTCTTCGTCCAAAACAACTTTTGAAACTTCGGCAGGGGCCAAAGCGTTCACGATCAATGTCGCAATATCGAATGAATAAGGAACGATGTCGATTTTTTCGCCTTGAAGTTCTGCAACAACGGCTTGAACACGCGCACCGCGCATACCAACACATGCCCCAACAGGGTCGATGGATGGATCCGTTGTGTAAACGGCGATTTTGGCACGTGATCCAGGGTCGCGGGCCACAGCCTTAATTTCGATAACACCTTCATAAATTTCAGGAACTTCCTGAGCATAAAGCCCAGCCAAGAAACCAGGGTGAGACCGTGATGCAAAAATTTGTGGGCCACGTTGTTCTTCGCGGACATCATAGATGTAGGCACGAACGCGGTCACCGACTTTGAATAATTCACGTGGAATTGTTTCATCGCGACGCATTAACGCTTCGGCGCGCCCAAGATCGATTGTAACGTTACCGTATTCAACGCGTTTAACCGTTCCGTTAATAATTTCACCGGCGCGGTCTTTAAATTCTTCAAACTGGCGCGCGCGCTCGGCATCGCGAACTTTTTGAATGATGACTTGTTTTGCAGTCTGTGCGGCAATCCGGCCAAAATCAAATGCAGGAAGATCATCGATAAGCTCTTCACCCATTTCAACGTCAGGCTTAATGCGTTTGGCCTGAGCCAATGTAAGCTGAGATCCTTCCATTTCTTCTTCGATGGCTTCGACAACTGTGCGGAAACGTTTCAGAACAACTTGACCCGATTTACGGTCGATTGTGACGCGGATGTCTTGGTCATACCCGTATTTTGAACGGGCGGCCTTTTGTATCGCTTCTTCTAACGCGTCAATGACGATCTCTTTATCAATGTGTTYTTCGCGGGCAACCGCGTCTGCAACGTGAATTAATTCCATTAGTTTTTCTCCTTAAAAGATATCATGGTCATTTAATACTCCTAAACAGTCCCGTTTTGCAAGGCTTTCAATAAATCATCGCTTGCCACAAGGCGCGCGTTTGATAAATCTTGCCATTCAATTGAGACTATTCCTTTTTCTTGTGTTTTAAGATCAAAACCTTGATCTGTTGTTTTTTCAATAAAGCCACGGAAACGGCGTTGGCCTGTTTCATCCGCGCGTTTACATTCAATTTTCGCTTCCCAGCCAACAAAACGCGTAAAGTCGCGCGTGTCTGTTAAAGGGCGGTCCAATCCAGCAGAACCAACCTCCAAAACATAGTTATCGGTAATTGGGTCGGCAACGTCCATTTCGGCCGATACATTTTGACTGACTGTTTTACACGCATCCACGCCCAATTTTGTTCCGTCCTTTGGCTCAATCATAATTTGTAAAATTGCGCCCCGTTTTGGATCCGAGCCACCAAAGGCCACGCGGATCAGGCGGAACCCCATATCATCAACGATGGGTGCAATAATGCCCCCGAAACGTCCGTCAGGGTCAATAAGGTTCGGCAGTGCTGTATCAATATATAATGTCATTTTTGTATCAAAAAAGGCGGGTCAGTTTCCTGCCCACCCAAATAAAATATTTAAGTTATGAAGGCTTTATAGGTTACTTTCGTTTGAAAATCAACCAATAAATGTCTTTTCCGGCCAAACCTTTTTTCATGTAACGTGTTTGATCGATTGGCCAATCGGATGGCGGTGTGAGCCAATCATCGCCGCTAAGGCCCGTCCATTCGAAATTATCATGCGCGTTTGTGTGATCAAACATCCATGTAACCAGTTCGTGATGGTCGCTCGACATGATAAATAACCCGCCTTTTTTGAGGATTCTAGACAACATGTTTAATGTTTTTTCCTGAACAAAGCGGCGTTTGTGATGTCGGCTTTTTGGCCAAGGGTCTGGATTAAGAAGGTAAACGCGCTCCATTGATTGGTCGGGCATTTCATCAATTAATAATCGTGCGTCATCGCTCCAAATTTTTAAATTATCGACGGGTTTTTCGATAGAAGAGAGAAGGGCGGCCACGCCATTTATAAAAGGCTCGCACCCGATGAAGTTAATGTCAGGATTGTTTTGTGACATGTGGGATAGGAATTCACCATTTCCAAATCCGATTTCCAGCCAAGAGTTTTTCTGCGTTTCGAAAGGGATTGTTGCCTTATAATGATTAAAATCATGTTCAAGCAATCCTTGCCGATAATCGGTTAAGGTTTTCCCCTTGCGGCGTCCGTGAAAGCGATGTGATAAAAGTCGATCAGTCATAAGACAGGGTTATAAAACCCTATAACGCATTATGCAAGGCATCGATCAAATCTGTTTTTTCCCAGCTAAAATGACCTTCATTGGTCGGTGTGCGACCGAAATGTCCATAGGATGATGATGGCGTATAAATGGGCTTGTTTAACCCCAGATGCGTACGTATTCCACGCGGTGAAAGGTCGAAACATTTCTGAATAGCGCTAGAGAGCGCAACGCTGTCGGCTTTTCCTGTCCCGTGCGTATCAACATAAACTGAAATTGGCTTTGATACTCCGATCGCATAAGAAAGCTGGATCGTGCATTTGTCCGCCAAATTTGCGGCCACAACATTTTTCGCTAAATATCGCGCGGCATAGGCGGCGGAACGATCAACCTTTGTTGGGTCTTTTCCTGAAAATGCACCACCACCATGGGGCGCAGCGCCACCATAAGTGTCGACAATAATTTTACGTCCTGTCAGGCCACAATCACCAACCGGGCCGCCAATAACAAATCGGCCAGTTGGATTGATGTAAAGTTCATCATCACTGCACATCCATCCATCGGGGATGATCTCTTCGATTACGGGTTTTACAAGATCGTAAATATCCGCTTGTGATAAGCCGTCATCATGTTGCGTCGATAGAACAATGGACGATGTTTTAAGAGGGGTTCCATCTTTGTAAACAAGAGAGACTTGTGATTTTGCGTCGGGGCCAAGCACGCCAAGAGTGCCGTCGTGGCGCAATTGAGCTAGTTTTCTTAAAATAGCGTGTGAATGGTGGATTGCGGCGGGCATTAACGCGTCGGTTTCGCGGCAGGCGTACCCAAACATGATTCCTTGGTCTCCCGCGCCTTCTTCTTTATCAACGCCGCGCCCAATGTCAACGCCTTGGGCAATGTCGGGGGATTGTTGAACCAGTTTCACTTGGATATCTAGGGTTTCGTGATGAAATCCATCTTGGGCGTATCCAATGTCCTTGACCGCTTGGCGTGCAACGGCCTCAATTTTTTCGGGCGTGACGCTGTCTGGGCCGCGCGTCTCACCGGCAATGACAAGCGTGTCAGTAAAGGCCATTGTTTCGGCGGCAACGCGTGCCTCTGGATCGGCCTCAAGAAAAAGGTCGACAATAGAGTCGGACACGCGGTCGCAGATTTTATCAGGGTGCCCTTCGGACACAGATTCGCTTGTAAAGATATATTCATTCATAAAATGAATCATGCGTGAACCGACCCCGAAAGGTCAACTCTTAATCAGTTAATCAACCATGGAGGCTTTGATGAACTTTACGATTGCTTTTCTTTTTTTAGGATCAGAAACAGAATAATAAACTTTTAATAACTCCGTCGTTTCCTTGCTGACCATAGGGTCTTTGGAAAGATCTTGTTGTTTATTATCCGATACAATTAAGGGCGTTGCATGATCAACGGAAACTTCCGTAAGGCCATTCAATACATTCGTAATCGATACTTTAAGGGCTTCACAAATCTCAAGAAGGCGAACAACGCTGATTTTATTCGTGCCATGTTCGTATTTTTGAATTTGTTGAAAAGTCACACCAACCGCGCCGCCCAGCTCAGATTGGCTGATTCCAGCAATCTCTCTATAGGCTTTCATACGGGACCCAAGGATTTTATCCTTGTGATTGGGGGATCGTTTGTTTGTTCGTGCTGCTATTACTGTCATGGAATAATTCTTAATCTTTACTTTTTTTATTATTATTGTTGTTTAGGTATAATGCATATGCATGAACACCCATTTATGACGTGTTTGAATTCAATTTCAAGGGAATAATGATGAATATAGTCATAATTTACGCGTATTGCGGTTTTATATAAACAAAGGTTTATATAATCTCTTTATTCTTTCGATAAAAATGATTGTGTATTCAATTTTGTGGCACTTAAGACGCGTCCATGGGAATCAATAAAGGCACTGATTCCGTTTCCTGAGAGTCTAATTATTGGTTTTTTGTTTTCTGCGGCGCGAAAACGCGCGTGATCAAAATGTTGATATGGCCCGGCCGTTTTTCCAAACCATGCATCATTTGTGAGGTTGAGGATAAAGTCGCTGTCTTTCGATTGTGCGCTATAAGGTGGGAATATCACTTCGTAACACATAAGAGGCAGAAATTTTTGTTCTCCGAATGTCATTTGTTTTGGCGGTGTTCCATGTGAAAACCCGGTGAACCCTGTCAATGTATCAAGGCCAAATGGCATGTATTCTCCAAAGGGGACAAGGTGATGCTTATCATAGGAGGCGACGATCTCTCCTGATGTATTCATGACAATTAAGCTGTTATAATAGGCGCCATTATGTTGATTAAGGAACCCAGTGATTAAATGGCTTTCGGGCGGAAGAGCGCTAAGAAACTGCTCTAATTTTTCGTTGACCCTTGGGTTGGATAAAAGATTTTGAGAGATCGCTGTCTCGGGCCAGATGATAGTCTGAGGTGATGTCTTTCCCTTGATGGCGGATTTTGACATGGAAATATAGCGGTCAAAGTTCCCTTTAATGTGTTTTGGATCCCATTTTTCATGTTGCTTTATATTGGCCTGAATAAGGGTGATGTTATCGGCGTACGCATTGTCAGTTGTGTTTGAGTTTTGCCAAAATCCCGATGCGATAAGGGTGATAATCACGATACCCGCAGCGGATCGCGGTATAAAAAAGAGAAT
>NVSI01000023.1 GCA_002401195.1 Alphaproteobacteria bacterium | reverse complement strand
AATGAAAAAAGCAAAATATATCACCGAGAAGATCTGAGCCAAAATCATCCGCACCGGCGTTACCGGTTTCACCCCTAAATAACCTAAAATTACAAAAAAACATCATTGATCACGAATCAAAATTTGACTCTTACCAAAAATATCTTTCCAAAATTACGGCTGATTTAACGGCAAACAACACAATACGCCGCGCCTTTATGCAAGATTTCTCCCGATATTTCAGCGGAAAAACAGGCGTCAAACTTCACTACCTTAAAAACAAAAATGGTAAAAAATCAAAAATTGATTTCGATTTAAACCTGAAACAAACGCGCATACAGGCGCGCTCCCTTGGCTTGCTCAAACCCGTCGGGCAAACATCATCCGCAACATTGGATGTTCATCTTGCAAACGGCGACCTATCCTCCATCAATCATTTAAAAATTAAAGGCCGCGGTGCGTCTCTTGCCTCTGGTAATATTGATTTCACAACTCTCAAAGGCGAACCTTTAATCAAAAAAGGGAATTTGCAAAACTTACACTTTGGTGAAAATAAATTGAACGTCGATCTGGGCGGCGATAAAGACCTTTTGAAAATTAATATCACTGGATCATTTTTGGATGCTCGTCCCGTTTTAAAAGGCAAAAAAGACGAACAAAGAACCCAAACTTCAAACAGCACAAAACGGCCCTTTGAAATCGGGATTAACGTCATTGAAATGCGTACATCGGACGAGTCCACAGTAACCGACGCGGAAATTTACACACGCAATAATCACATCGGACAGGTCGAACGATTTGAAATGAACGCCAAAGCAGGGCGCGGTGATTTGTATGTGCGATACACACCCGATGACACTGGAAAATTAAGCCTTCAAGTCGAATCAAATAATGCGGGCGACACCTTACGTGCCTTTGATTTATACAGCACTATCCAAGGTGGAACACTGCGCATCGCAGGCGTGCCATTAGAAGGCGGCCGATTCGGCGATGTCCGAGGGCAAGCCCGCATTGATAATTTCAGAGTATCGGATGCCCCCGTCTTGGTGCGCCTCTTTAACGCCCTGTCTTTTAAACAAGGTGGAAAATTAAATTTCAAACGTTTGGAAGCTGAATTCGAATGGAGAATCGGCAGTGACGGCGACCTTTACCTTATCAAAAATGGAACAACATCCGGCGCATCACTTGGATTAACATTTGATGGGTATGTCGATACAGCCAAAGACAAAATGGAATTTAAAGGCACGGCCGCGCCCTTGGAAGGCATCAATAATTTCATTGGAAAAATACCATTGATCGGGGATCTTTTGACCGGTGGCGGCGCGTTGGTTGCCGCAACATACAGCATCGATGGCACAACCAAAGATCCAAAGGTCAGCGTTAATCCATTATCCGTTTTAACGCCGGGAATTATTCGCAAAATGTTATTTGAAAATTCAAAACCTGAACCAGAAAACGCCGCGCGCGAATACAAAAAAGAACCGCGCGGATTAAATTAAATAACATTCACCAAAATGTGCTTTTTCTTACCGGCCGATAATTTCATGGTGTCGTTAATATCAACCATCATTTTATCATCATTCACCACAACATCATCAATTCTGGCTCCGCCACCTGCGATTAACCGCCGCGCGTCGCCTTTGGATGTTACCAATTTCGCCGCGATCAATAAATCCAAAATACCCATCGGGTTTTGGGTGACCTCAATCGTCGGAAGCCCTGCCGCGCTTTGTCCTTGTTCAAAAGTTTGACGCGCGGTTTCGGCCGATGCCGTCGCGGATTTTTCTCCGTGGCATAATTTCGTAGCCTCGAATGCTAATATTTTCTTGGCTTCGTTAATTTCTTGTCCTTGAAGAGCGGATAATTTGTCCACATCATCCATTGGCATCATTGTAAATTTACACAGCATCTCTCGCACTTGCGCGTCATCAACATTGCGCCAAAATTGGTAATAATCATATGGGCTGAGCATATCAGCATTCAACCAAACCGCGCCATTTTCCGTTTTACCCATTTTTTTACCATCAGGCGTCGTCAATAATGGAGTCGTCATCGCAAATAATTGCATGCGGTGGGATTTATGTCCCAAATCAACACCATTAATGATATTGCCCCATTGATCCGATCCACCCATTTGTAAAACGGTGCCTTCGCGACGATGCAATTCAACAAAATCATATCCCTGCATCACCATATAATTAAATTCAAGAAGACTAAGAAAGCTTTCACGATCAAGGCGCTGCTTGACTGAATCAAAACCAATCATACGATTAACCGAAAAATACCGCCCGTAATCACGCAAGAAATCGAGATAAGATAATTCAGAGAGCCAGTCATTATTATTGACCATTTTTGCGTCTGTCTGACCATCACCATAATTTAAAAACTGGTCAAAACATGTCGCGCGAATATGGCGCATGTTTTCTTCAATTGTGTCATCATCCAACAAATTACGTTGCTCGTCCTTGAACGACGGATCGCCAATTTTCGATGTTCCGCCACCCATTAATGTGATCGGTTTATGGCCCGTCTCTTGAAACCATTTAAGCATCATAATGTTGATTAAATTCCCAACATGCAGGCTTTGCGCCGTGGCATCAAACCCGATATAGGCCGATTGCACACCCTCGCATAATTTCGAGTCCAGCGCCTCTAGATGGCTGGCCTGATGAATAAATCCACGCGCTTGCATGGTTTGTAAAAATTCTGATTTTAAATATACTGTCATGGCATCACCTTATCGCGTGCAAAAACATTCGTCACTAGGAAATTTCGGATAATTAATGGTAGCGAGGGGCGGAATTGAACCGCCGACACATGGATTATGATTCCACTGCTCTAACCCCTGAGCTACCCCGCCAAATTATTCCGATAAAAGGAATGGGTGATTTATAATCAAACAAAACATGAATATCAATGTTTTTTTTATAGGGAGGTTTCCGCGCTTGGCTGTATATCCGTTGCGATGATCCATCCCCCGCCAATAACGCGATCATTCAAATAGAACGCCGCCGCCTGTCCCGGTGAAATCCCATATTGCGGAGTGGCCAGAGTTATGGTTGCCGTTCCATCATCGTGTTTAACCAAAACCGCGTCATGAAGGGCGGAAACCGAGCGTAACTTCACCTGAATCGCGCCTTCATAATCCAAAAGCCAATTACATTCGTTAATCGTGATGACATCACGGGCCAGGGCGGCCTTTGGCCCGACAATCACCTGATTATCCGCTGGGTTTAATTTTACAACATATAAAGGTTCATTATTATTCGACACACCGCCGCCAACGCCAATACCGCGCCGTTGTCCAATGGTGTAATTCACGATGCCGTTATGTTCCCCAACCACGCGGCCATCAACATGGACGATATCGCCGATCTTTTCGGCCTCGGGACGGATTTTTCGTACGACTTCGGCATAATTTCCCTGTGGGACAAAACAAATATCCTGAGAATCGGGTTTATCTGCATTTAATAACCCCAATCGGTCGGCCTCGGCGCGGGTTTTATCCTTTGTCCATCCGCCAAGAGGAAAACGCAAATAATCAAGTTGATCTTGTGTGGTGGCGAATAAAAAATAACTTTGATCTTTTAGATGATCCACGGCGCGGCATAATTGTACCTCGCCCGTATCCGCATCCATAATGCGTTGAATATAATGGCCTGTGGCCAGGCAATCGCCGTTTAAATCCTTTGCCATTTTCATCAGGTCGCGAAATTTTACCGTTTGGTTACATCGCACACATGGAATGGGTGTTTCACCGCGCAGGTAGCTATCGGCGAAATCTTCGATCACGGCTTGACGGAAATTATCCTCATAATCCAAAACATAATGCGGAAATCCGCGCTCTTCGGCGACGCGTTTTGCATCATAGATATCTTGACCCGCACAGCACGCGCCTTTTTTCTCAATCGCCGCGCCATGATCATAAAGTTGCAAGGTAATCCCAACAACATCGTACCCTTGTTCATGAAGCAAACTAGCGACTACGGACGAATCGACGCCGCCCGACATGGCGACGACCACGCGGGTTTCAGATTCAGGTTTGTCAAAGCCAAGGCTATTCATCATGGACGGGACTATACAGGAAATAGATTTGAAAAATCAACAAAACCTTTGCGGTAATCCGTTCCCATGGTAAATTGTTGCCCATGGTATTTTCTATCTTTAAATCTCGCGATGCATTGGAACAAAAAAGGCTAGAGGCCTTTATGGACGCGTTGCCGTTTGAATACTGCGGATGGAACGCCCAAGGGATCGCCCATTGGTCACGGGGATTCCCCCAACTTTTTGGCCTGAACTCCATTCAAAATATTCGTGATATTCAACAGGCGATCCTGCCATCTGATGCCGCCGCTTTGGAAGGGATGGTTTGGCGCCTGCAAAAGGAAAAAGAACCGTTTAGCCTGAATGTCAAAACACATTCAACAGATAAAATTTTAACAATTCATGGTACAAAGGGTCGCGACCTTAATCAATCTGAGGCATTTGATGTTTTATGGGTTGAGGACACAAGCGAGCGTCATAACGCCGCTGAAGATATGAATGACGATCTTAAAAAACTAAAAAAAGACGTCACGCAATATCGCACTCTTTTGGATATGTTGTCACAACCCATTTGGATCACAGATCAAGACAGCCAAAAATTAGAATGGTGTAACGAGGCTTATACAAAATTGTCCGAAAACACACGTGACGAATCGATAGGCAAAGCCGTCGATTTTAAAGTCACGCCGATGGATAAATCAAAATCATCGATTGGTGATTTAATTACAAAAAGCAGTAAAACTTCAACGCCATGTGAAACACCAGCACGCATTATTATCGACGGAAAACGCCGCGTGGCCGACATTAAAATCACGCCGCATAAACGCGAAGGATTCGTGGTTGGGGTTGCCAATGACATCACAGAACAAGAAGAATTACGATCGGAATTAAAACGATATGTTTCATCCAACGCAAAATTGTTGGAACAGCTCACAACATCCATTGCGATTTTTAATGCCGATCAATCACTCGAATTTTATAATCAATCTTTCTCATCCCTATGGGGATTAGAAGACCAATGGCTTAATTCACATCCCTCTCTTGGTGATATCCTTGAAAAATTACGTGACCTCAGGCGCCTGCCCGAGCAAGCCGATTTTCGCGCCTATAAAAAAACATGGATCGACCTTTTTACAACGCTTCTTAAACCCCAAGAAGACATGCTTTATTTACCCGATGGTCATGCAATTCGATATATGATTACGCCCCACCCAATGGGTGGATTAATGATGACATTCGAAGACGTGACAAGCCGTCTAGAATTGGAATCATCCTATAACACGCTGATCGCGGTGCAACGCGAAACGCTGGATAATTTGTCGCAAGGGGTCGTGGTGTACGGCAGTGACGCGCGCCTTCGTATTTCCAACCCAACCTATTGCAAACTATGGGATCTTAACCCCGAAGATTTAGAAGGACACCCACATATCAGCGAAATTGTGGCCAAGAAAAAATCGTTTTTTAAGGGCAAAAAATACAAATGGGATGATGTTCAAAAACGCCTCTGCGCCCATGCGATCGAACGATCCGACATCCGTGAAACATTACGGAGAAGCGACAATACAGTGATTGAATGTTTGTCCGCGCCATTGCCCGACGGCGGGGTCATTGTGACGTATCGCGATGCGACAGACAGCGTCCGCGTCCAACAAATATTAGAAGAAAAAAACCAAGCGCTGGAAGAGGCTGAAAAATTAAAAACTRATTTCTTAGCCAAAGTGTCATACCAACTGCGTACCCCTTTGAATGCGATTTCAGGTTTTTCTGAAATTCTTGACCAAGAATATTTCGGAGAGATCAACGACAAACAGCGCGAATATACAAGTGGCATAATCGAGGCCGCGTCGCGATTATCAACGTTAATCAATGACATTTTGGATCTGTCATCCATCGAGGCGGGCTTTCTTCGTCTTGAAAAAGACCCTGTTGATATATCCGAAATGATGAATAGTATTTATGATCTCAGCCGTGATTGGGCGGGCATGGATACGCTCCAAATTTATTTAAAACCACCTAAAACATCGCCAGGAACATTAGTTATTGATGAACGACGGGTCAAACAAGCGCTGTTAAACATTATCCGAAATGCCATTAATTTCACACCAAGCGGTGGAAAAATCACGCTCGTTCTTGACCATGATGATGCACATATCACCATCAAAGTTATCGATACAGGCGTTGGAATGAATGAAGATGAACAAGACGGCCTGTTTGAACCCTTTAAAACAATTCAGACGGAGAATAATAATAACGTGTCTCAAGATAATACGGGTCTTGGGCTCTCACTTGCGAAAAATATTATCACCATGCATAAGGGCACAATTAATGTCGATAGCATAGAAGGCACAGGCACAACTGTCACGGTGACATTACCCAAATCCTAGGCCACGCCCTTGCTTGTGGAATATTCAAAATGGAGTTCTTTATCCGGGAATGCCAAACCATAGGCATGATGGCATGCGCTTGCGGCCTCGGCAAACCCCGTTAAAATTAATTTGAGTTTTCGATCATAGGTCGCGATATCACCCACCGCATAAATCCCTGTTTCCGACGTTTGGCAGGTTGATGGATCAACCGTCACTGTGTGCGCCTGTAAATCCAAACCCCAATCCGAAATAGGGCCAAGCTCTGGCTTTAAACCGTACAAAGCAATCAAGCTATCTGCCTCTATTTCCTCTGACGCGCCGTCCATATCGGATAAAACAACAGAGGCCAATTTTCCACCCGCGCCTTTCAATTTCGACAATTGAAAGGGTGTTTTTATTTGAAATGTATCAGGATGATCGGCGGCCAATTTTCTCATGTGCATCACGCTTTCATCCATCGCGCGGAATTTATCGCGGCGGTGAATAATAGTCACTGATTTTGCAATATTATGAAGGGCATTTGCCCAATCGACGGCCGAATCTCCACCGCCTGCAATCACAATATTCTGATCCGTAAATTGGTCTTTATTCCTCACGACATAAAAAACAGAATTTTCCTCAAACGCCTCAATATTCGATAAGGGAGGACGGTTTGGAACAAAGGCACCGGCGCCCGCCGCGATGATAATCGCCTTGCATTGAACATGAACGCCCTTGTCACTGGTGACGTGCCAGTCACTCCCGMSWYKSGTWASYKYGGYSACYTKTTGRKAGNASAKGANAYTCCGSYTNSAAASGRTCNRRYCTGCKCCWTYAAMYKATCMRTCANAKYSCYGNCCMSTTAWMWYYGSRTRSGCRGGAATRTCRTAKATTGGTTTTTCAGGGTAAAGCGCGCTGCATTGCCCCCCGATATCAGGCAGAGCATCAAACACATGAGATTTCATGCCCAACATCCCGGCCTGGAACACGGTAAAAAGCCCCACAGGGCCAGCGCCAATTATTACAATATCTGTTTTCATCTCTTGCATGATTATTCACTGTAATTATGATCATAGTATGACGCAAGAATGGATATGCACAAATGAGGAAGAAACGGCCAAAGCCGCGCATGAAATTGCGTCATTACTTACGTTTCCATCTATTGTTTTTTTAAATGGAGATTTGGGCGCAGGAAAAACAGCGTTCAGCCGCGCGCTTATTCAGCGCCTTATGAACGACCCTGACCTCATTGTGCCCAGCCCAACCTATACATTGGTACAAATGTACGATGATGAAACCATATGGCATTTTGATCTGTACCGCATGAACGCACCCGAAGATATTTACGATCTTGGATGGGAGGAAGCCTTACACGCCAAATTATGCCTGATTGAATGGCCTTGTCGCCTTGGCTCCCTCAAACCAAAAAAATATACCGATATTACAATTGATGTTTTGCAAGATGACGTACGGAGGATTACTCTATCCTCATGATTGATCAGGCCTTCATCCTTGCCGCCGGATTTGCAACGCGTATGCGTCCATTAACCGACAACCTTCCAAAACCATTAATCGTTTTGGGAGGGAAGCCTTTACTCACTCATATTATCGATCGATTGGTGGATGTTGGTGTGAAAAAAATAGTCATCAACGGATTTCATAAAGTTGAAAAGCTTTATGACTACCTGTCCCTTATTCAACATACATATCCAGATATTGAATTCATTTTATCCATYGAAGATGAAATTTTAGAAACAGGCGGCGGCGCGGTGCAGGCCTTAGGCTATCTTGATAACAAAAAACCATTTTATATGATTAATGGTGATGCCTATTGGGTGGGAGGAAACACATTGCGAGATTTATCGACAGCATTCGAAGAATCAGAAAATGATATGGCGCTCCTTTTGCAATCTGTGGACTCTATGCCCACCGAGAATTCACAAGGCGATTATAATATCGTCAACGGACAGGCCATTCGCGATCTGAATAAAAATGGAACGCACATGTTCACAGGAATCCGCGCCCTGCATCCGCGTGTTCTGGACGGTTACAAAGCAACTAAATTTTCATTCCTGGAAAACATGGATGCCACGCAAGAACAAAACAAGCTGGGTGGCCTTTGCCATGACGGCGATTGGTATCATATCAGTACACCAAATGATTTGGATGAAACCCATCAATCCCTATTTTCAAAGGCCGTGTAATGGGTTCCTTTTACACCATTCCCGCGACTGAAAATTTTTCCGATACTTTGGTACATTATATTGACGATCTCGCGGCCAAAGACAATTTATCCGTTTCAAAAATTAAAATATATGTTCCAACGCGCCGTTCGATCAGAACATTAAAAGAGGCGTTTTTACGTCGTTCAAACGGAAAGCCGCGTATCCTTCCAATTATTCAGGCCGTGGGGGATTCTGATACCGAGGAAATGTCATTTTTAACGCCTCACGCGCCCGAAATTCCACCCGCAATGGACCCGACACAACGTCAGGTTATTTTAGCGCGTTTCCTAGAAAAAGCATGGGAAGGGGAATATAACTTCACAAACGCGTTATCCATTGCCGCGGATTTAGGGCGTCTGATTGATCAAATTCACACAGAAAATATTCCATTTTCAAATCTTGATACGTTGGTTGAGATCAAAGAATTTTCCGAACATTGGAATATAACATTATCGTTTTTAAAATTATTATTACAAGATTTGTGGCAAACATATTTAGACGCTCATGGAAAGATTGATGCCGGCCTTCATCGCCGCCTCAAGATCGAGGCCTTAACTGATTTTTATAAAAGTTCGCCGCCCGAACATCCCGTCATTATTGCGGGATCAACAGGATCGCACCCATCGACGCGCGACCTTATTAAAACGATCGGAAGCCACGATCATGGGCTCATTTTCTTACCCGCTTTGGATCAAGAAATGGATGACAACACATGGATTTGTGTCACCGATGGACATCCACAATTTCTTCTCAAACGCCTCATTGATCATTGTAAAATATCGCGAAAAAACATCCGTGGATATTCCGTCAACGCGCCCGACCATAATCGCCTTTTTACCCTGTCTGAAATTATGCGCCCTGCGGAAAAAACAGAGATTTGGCAATCGCTCGTCGATCCGTTATCCCAAGATAAAATCAACAAAGGGATTCAAAATATTACATTTTGCGCCTGTGAAAATGAAGAAAAAGAAGCGCGCGTGATTGCCCTATCGATGGCCGAAATCGCCGCGGATAAGACCCAAGAAAAGACATGCGTTTTAATCACACCTGACCGCAATTTATCAGCGCGGGTTCAATCGAATTTAAAACAATGGGGCATCACATGTGACGATAGCGCGGGGCAAACTTTACCTCATACAGGCATCGGCCGCTTTGCATTATCCGTTTTAGAGTGCGAACAGATCGAACAAATTCACCCCCTGTCATTTCTATCAACACTCAAAAGTTCATTCGCAGGCGGTGGCGGATTTGAAAATTTCCGAACGCATTTACGCGCGTTGGAAAAAGACGCCTTACGCGGTCTTCGCCCCCATGGGTCAATCAAAAATTTAACCACCCATACCGACCGCCATGACGATTTTATTGATCATCTTTCATCGCTTTTCGACCCCCTTACCAATTTAAAAGGTGGCGCGCACTCTCTTGATCTTTGGATTGCGGCGCATATTACCGCGATCGAAAATATTGCAAAAACGCAAAATCAAGACGGCGCATCCCGTTTATGGGTTGGTCATGCCGGAGAAACATTAGCCACATTTTTTGAAAAACTCGGCTCCTATGTCGAACATGTCCCGCCTCTCAATCACAAAGAATACATCGAATTTATACGCACAATGATGGTCGGTGTTCAAACAAGGCCGCCCTATGGAACCCATCCACGTCTGTCCATTTTGGGGCAAATTGAATCCCGTATGGCATCGGCCGATCGCGTTATATTATCAGGATTGAACGAGGGCACATGGCCCCCCGATAATGGTTTTGATGCGTGGATGTCCAGGTCAATGCGTGCGGATTTCGGCCTTCCGTCCTTGGAACAAAAAACAACATTGGCCGCGCATGATTTCGCAACCGCCCTTGGAAGCGCGGAAGTTTTTATCACATTATCAAACCGAAAAGGCGGTCAACCCGCCCAGCCATCGCGGTGGATTTCGCGCATGGAAACCATGTTAACAGCAGCAAAAATTTCACCTGATTTATGGCCCCATGAAAAGGGGAAAATATATTTAAAATGGGCGGATGATTTACATGCACCGACCGCCATTCAATCCGCGCCGCGCCCGATGCCAAAACCCGTTTCATCGCGCCGTCCGACCAAATTTTCCATCACGGATATCGAACGATGGATGCGTGATCCATACGCGCTATACGCCAAAAAAATATTACGCCTTCGCAAATTGGATCATGTTGACGAGGATGTAAATGTCGCGGATAAAGGGACCCTAATTCACGCCGCGATGGAACATTTCACCCGTGAATTTTCAGGCGAACTTCCCGACGACGCCTTGCGCGAACTCATCACTGTTGGTAAAAAATTATTTGATGCCGAGGCCGATAATCCAGAAATTTATGGCCTGTGGTGGCCTCGATTTGAAAAGGCCGCCGCTTGGGTGATTGACCATGAAAGACCATGGCGTCATCACACCCATAAAATCCACGCCGAGAGCGCATGTGAATTAACATTATCCATCAATGATGTTGATTATACATTGATCGGAAAGGCCGACCGTATCGAACAACGCACGGGAAATGATTGGGCCATTATTGATTACAAAACAGGCGGCCTGCCCGAACCAAAAAATGTCATCGCAGGCATTGCAAATCAACTGCCACTAGAGGCATTTATCCTTAATCAAAATGGATTTTCATCCCTGAATGCCGTGGCCAGCAATGATATTAGCCTCCATTATTGGAGCCTCAGCGGAACGGGAATCGGGGGAACGGAACGCATCGCACAAGGATCAAAAGGCGGCAGTGGGCAAGATTTATCGATCGAGGCGGGGGACGGTTTAAAATCACTGATCACCGTTTTTTCAAACGAAGACACACCCYATATCGGAAGCCCCGACTCAACAATTATGATCAACGCCGACTATAATGATTTCGCACATCTTGAACGCATCGCCGAATGGTCGGTTATTGATGGGGGGGATGATTRATCATGACCAATATCCAATCCCTGAAACAAAAAATTGGCGTTGACGCCACAGCGCTTCAAAATACCGCGTCCAATCCCGCCCATAATGTGTGGGTGGGCGCATCGGCTGGAACCGGAAAAACAAAGGTTTTGACGGACCGCGTTCTACGCCTTCTTCTTCCGACCACGGGTGAAAATGACGGCACAGACCCATCGAAAATTTTATGCATTACATTCACAAAGGCGGGCGCCAGTGAAATGATCACACGCGTTATGAGCGTTCTTTCTCATTGGGCGGTGTGTGATGAAAACATCCTAAATGACGCATTAGAAAAATTATTAGGCGGCACGCCCTCATCCAAACAACATGACAAAGCGCGGCGATTATTTGCCCAAGTGGTCGACATGCCCGAGGGGTTGAAAATCACAACCATTCACGCGTTTTGCCAATCCATTCTTGGACGTTTTCCTCTTGAGGCGCACCTCTCTCCACAATTCAAACTCATCGAAGAAGGGGAGGCCGCAAACCTTATTCATCAGGCACGCAACGCCCTCATCCAAGACATACGCGCGGGCCAAACATCTGATGATTTAAGGGGTGCCTTTTATAATTTGGCAGGATGGAAAAACGGTGAAGAAATAAATAAACTTATTCAGTCCGCTTTACGCGATCGTGAAAAAATAAAATCACTGAAAAATTCCAAAGATGCGCTCAATCAATATCTTGGGCTTTCCCCAGATGACACATATGAACGTGTTTTATCTGATTTTTTTGGAAATGATTTTCCACAGGAAACGATTCAAAAACTTGCCCTTGCTCTCTCTCATGGTGCGGTAAAAAACCAAGGGAAATCAAAATTTCTAAGCGCGTTTTTAAAACTCTCCATTACAGAAAAAATCGGTCAATTTAACGCCTATAAATCTGCATTTTTAAAAGACAAAGATCAATTTTATGCCGATAGTCACGTCAGTAACAGTGCAAAAGCCTTTGATGAATATGCACCCCAAATTTTCACGGACGAAGCCATCCGCGTCAAAAATATATCGGAAAAAATAAAATCAATTTTGATCGCTCAATCCACACAAAGCCTCCTCTTTATCGCCCGCGATATAATCGCGCGATATGAACATTTAAAATCCCTACAAAGCGCATTGGATTACGATGATCTCATCAACGCCACGCGCGATTTATTATGTTCCAAAACACAAAATGGCCTGTCCATGACCGATTGGATTTTATTTAAATTGGACGGCGGAATTGATCATATCTTGGTCGATGAAGCCCAAGATACAAGCCGCGAACAATGGGATATTATCCTGAAATTATCCGAAGAATTTTTCACAGGCCTTGGCGCACGAGACGCCGATAAAGTAAACCGAACGATCTTTATCGTTGGGGATGAAAAACAATCCATCTATCGTTTTAATGGCGCCGACCCGAAAAGTTTCGCCCGTGTAAAATCCGAAATTCAAACCCGTGTCACTCACGCGCAAAAATCATTCCAAGACGTCCCGATGAACACATCTTTCCGATCGGTCAGGGCCATTTTAGATACGGTGGATGCTATCTTTAACCATGATGATGTGCGCGGCGCCATTGCCGAAAATGTGCAGCACACCGCATACCGACAGGGGCAATCGGGGCGTGTCGAAATTTGGCCGCCGTACCAGACACCGCCGCTGCCCGCGCGACAGCCATGGAAAATGCCGACCGAAATTCAACCATCCTTTGATGCAAAGGCCGCCCTTGCCAACCGTATTGCCGATCAAATCGCAACATGGATTACAAACGGTGAACTATTAACGGCACACAATAGGCCCATAGCCGCAGGCGATATTATGATTCTGGTTCGCAGGCGCAATGCCTTTGTTGACCATTTAATCCGCGCGCTTAAATCAAAAAATATCCCTGTATCTGGGGTTGATCGTATGGTTGTGTCAAGCCAGATCGCCGTCCAAGATATTTTGGCCATTTTGAATTTTGCATTAATGCCCGATGATGATTTGACCCTTGCGACAATCTTAAAATCTCCTTTCATTGGATGGGATGATCGGACACTAGAAGAATACGCATTCCCCCGTGAAAAAACATTGTGGGAGGAAATAAAATCCCGCGCGCCCGATACGATTACGGCGTGGCTTTCAACCCTCATTGAAACGCTCAATAACGGATCCGTATTCGAGGCCGCGAATACTATCCTTATTCAAAAAACACCAAACAACAATAAAACAGGGTGGCAGGCGATTTTATCCCGCCTTGGAATCGATGCGATTGACGCCGTAGAGGAATTTTTATCCCAGGCTCAAGATTACGATTTTCAAAATCCATCTCTTGGCCTGCAGGGGTTTTTGCACGCGATGCATAATGATAAACGCGCCTTAAAACGTGAAATGGCAACAACATCATCCATGGTCAAAATCATGACTGTTCACGCCTCCAAAGGATTACAAGCGCCCATCGTATTTTTACCCGACACATGCGCCATGCCCAAACCCGCTGGCGCGTCCAATAATGGATTTATTTGGCATGATGATGAAACGCCCCTTTGGGTGAAATCATCCGATGATGTGAACGAGGCGTATAAATCCAAGTCCGACGCGATCACGGCCGAAGACCGGGATGAATATTACCGCCTTTTATATGTCGCCATGACCCGCGCCGAAGACCTCCTGATCATTGGCGGATATTTATCTGCGCGCGTAAAATCCGCGCCAAAAGGATGTTGGTATGATGTGATCGAAAATGCCCTGCCATCATTATCAATGACCAAAAATGATTGGGATTTTGATGAGACACTTGTTTTGGAGAACGTAAAACAAAGTATTGAAACCCTTCCAGAAAAATACAAGCTTGTGCTTATGTTGTATTTATACGAAGGTTATGATCACAATGAGGTTTCAGAAATTTTAAACATTA
>NVSI01000022.1 GCA_002401195.1 Alphaproteobacteria bacterium | reverse complement strand
ATAAAAGAAGCCAATTAAACAATTCACTAATTCAATTTCCCTTCCTCATTCTTATTAACGAACGCTACTCCCTATTTATTGCCAGTTGCTTCTTATTGTTCTTGTGGTGGTGCTGTGGGACGTGGATCGAGTTTTACTGTATGTGGGAATAGAGGTGGCATCTATGACAATGGCACTTATTGCTGTTGTTGCTTGGGGTTTACTTCTTTGTTTATCACGAATGGACCTTTTTGAAGGATTTAGCCTTGTGGGGGTTGTTGCTGGAGATATTGTCTTTGGACGCTTTGTGGCATTTGGACTATGCTTGGTTGGAATCCTCCGCCGTTTCCCATTCTTTACTACCCAGGAAAATGATAAATCATATTCCCTCCTTGCACAGCCCCCATCCCCTCCCCATTCCCAGCATTCTAAAACCCAGACATCCCTTACAACTACTGTGCACTAATAATAGGCATCTACGTAACTTGTTACGGTTATTACTAAACTGCTGCTGCAACACCGCCACCAACGCCACCAACACCACCACCGCCACCTTGTTTCATCTTCTGCATCGCTAGTTTTTGTTGAGCTGTGGGTTGAACTACACGTTGTTGATCCATTACGGGACGGATCTGAGACATGTTTGGGAGTTGACGCTCTACTTTTAACAGTTCCATTTTCTTTTATTCCTTCAAAAGCTCCGATTTATCTAATTTTTCTTCTTCATCATGTTTTTTCAGTTCTTCTTTCATCTATTCCTATTTCTCCAACGCATTAACCTTAACATTCTAGCTAAAATTACTCTTAATAACAGTCGAGATGGCCACAGTCTCATTAACTTTGAAAGATGATTATCTGGAGGCAAGTGAGTTCATAAACAATTGTGCTTTCATCTGTGACATTCTTTGGTTGGCGAGAAAGTTAGATACGATGTCTTTTGAGTTTTGTGTTAGTGGAATGTTGATTTTATTCTCCATCTGCTCAAGCTTCCCCATTGCATGTTTTCGAAATTCTTCTCGACCCTTCTAAGCAATTTCATTACGAGCCTCAATCTTTTCAATAATCTTTTGTTAATCATCTTCAAGCTTTTGTTGATACTGAGGCTTTTGAGAGGTGGTTATGACTTGGGGTTGTTGTTGGGCTATCTATGATAATTTTGGCACATTCTAAGGCTAAATATTCTACTAAGCTTGTCCTTAGGATTAAGCTAAAGCTTGAGCCTGAGCTTGAGCCTAAACAGTTTTCATTGATGCAGGAATAGCCTGTGCCACTTAACTAAACTAGTTTTACGGTTGACCTTAGCCCGCAGGAATACTCATGCAAGACTACAAGAAAGTTGGAGTTCTGCTTTGCGGCTGCTGCTGTTGCTGCGGTTATACTTGTTGTTAATTTTGAGGCATAACAATGAAATTCTACTTTTGCATCTCAACATGTGCCCCCGATCCTTACAGCTTCTTAACCGAACTATTATTCATAACCTGCTGTTACTACAACACCGTAAACGTATTCTATTACAGCACAGTCGGCTGCGCCCCTGCAGGGATATGAAAAGTAAAGTTCCCACTATTAGGAATCATGCCTTGAGGCATTTGCACAAACTGAACCTGCGGCTGTGTGAACTATTCGATCTAATCTTTCCCTTGCATCATTGGTCCACCAACAGCAGCTGCACCAACACCAACACCAGCAGCACTCATAGGCTGCTGCTATAAGCCATGTTAAATAGTATAAGTAGTTTAAGGCTATTTCTAATCATGGTTTATCTAAATTGAAGAAGGCTCGATCTTTTGACGTTTGTTCACTTGGTCTTTGTCTTCTTCTTCTTCGAGGTCATCGTCGTAGCGGTAAAATTCATCACCTTTTCCTGCTATTCTGGAGTTTCTTGTGGGATTTCTCCTGGCTCTTATATTTTCATTTATCTGATCTTAATCTGATGGCTGTCTTGAGGTGGGAACATAGGCTTGGACATCTGCTGGTTATGTAATTCTGTTTTGTCTCTGAGCTGTTTGTGAATTTCTCTTCTTCAAATCAATGATGCTTTTATCAGCCACCACAGCCTTAGCCTTCGGTTCAACAACCTATTTAAGAATTTACGGACTAGGTTTCTTCACAAGAGGAACTTTCACAGGAACTTGTCGTTTCTACTAAGGCGGTGGAGCCTTTTTCTTCTCTTCCTTCATAACATGATGATGAACCGGCGTTGGGTCCTTCACCTCAGAAACGAAACCACCTTCAGAACTCGAATCATCACTCATATCATCCTACTCAGCAATGATCTCAAAGTTATCAATAGCGACAATCGTTCTATTCTTTTCTTTATTTTGTCTATTTTTTTTATTATGGGAAGAAAACTTACTATTCAGAAAAATCATAATATTTGGATGGAGGGGCGGGAATTGGAGCTCCAAAGACACTTCGTTGAGCAGATTTCAGTTTGTTGAGAGGCAACCATTTACTCTTCTTTTCGTTTTATTTGAATTCGTCATAGTCGAAAATGTCTTCTGTTTTCTTTTGCTTTGGTGGTGGAACTATAAGAATTATATTCATGAATTACTTTTGTTGGCGCTCTCTATTGTATTTTTACTAGTAGTTTACTGTGAATGTGACCCAGCAGCAATCTTTTGTGTGAATAAATTTTCTTACTGTTTGTTTCTGTTGATGAGCAACAGACAAAGCTTAGTTAGCCAGTCTATTAGGATTTTACACCAATGTTGTCTTAAAGGGAAGCGTTTGGGGAACTGGAGCTGGGCGAATTTTATTAATTTCTTTCTTACCTAGAGGCTAGTTCTAAGAAGGTACCTGATTTTAACTCTGAGTCTGAAAACTTGGCAGATTTCCCTCTGAGACATTCAATGGATTCATTTGGGAGGTTATGTTTTGTCCAGATTTCGAATTTTAATTCGATTAATATGACGCGGACTGGCGTCCAAAATTTCAAATTCCAAGCCTGATGCGTGTTGAATAATCTCTCCACGTGCGGGAACACGCCCTGCGGCCATAAACACAAGGCCGGCCAATGTGTCGGCGTCGTCATGTTCATCTGCGCTGAAGATTTTTCCAAATTGCTCCTCGAAATCATCAAGTTCAACGCGCCCCTCGGCCAAAATTGTGCCGTCTTGACGTTCGATGAGAAGGTTATGCGAGTCGGTGTCATATTCATCATCGATTTCACCAACGATGATTTCAATAATGTCATTGAGCGCGACAAGCCCGTCAATCCCACCATATTCATCCACAACCAAAACCATATGTTTCCGGTGTTCTTTCATGAATAAAATTAGGTCAGACACGCCCATTGCAGGGGACACGATCGGGATTTCACGAATGATATTTTTGATGGCGACGGTTTCGCCTTTGGCGGAGGACGCCAAAACATCCTTAATATGAATGGTTCCAATAATATCATCCAATTGCCCCCGAAAAACAGGAATGCGGCTAAATTGATGTTCGGCAAGAAGGGCGAAGATATCGTCTTGTGAGGCGTCAATGTCGATGGCGACAATATCAATGCGTGGAATCATGACGTCTTCGACACGTTCCTCGCGCAGTTTCAAAATATTAGAAATAAGCATCCGTTCATGCGCAGATGTTTTGTGATCCGTGCTGTCGGCATGGTGTTCGTCGTGATCCTCGATCAAATCCTCAATCGCCTCTTTCAGGGATTGGTTGTCTTGGGATTTTCGAAAAACGGAGCGTACGACTTTATCGAATAATGTATTATTTGCCATCAGGGTTTAAATATACGGGTTTTTAATTCCCATGTCCTTTAAAATTTCAATTTCTAGTGATTCCATTTCGTCGGCCTCGGAATCATCTTCGTGATCATACCCATAAAGATGCAAAAGACCGTGAACGATAAGATGAGACAAATGGTTTTTGAATGAGATATCTTGTTCCTTTGATTCACGCGTTAAAGTCTCAAAGGCAATCGCGATATCGCCAAGGTGAAGGCGGCCATTATCGTCAGGCTCACCATCAGGAAAGGATAAAACATTCGTTGGTTTGTCTTTTTGACGGAAATTTTTATTGAGCGTTTGAATTTCGGGATCATTCATAAGGGTGAATGTCACCGATAGGGGGCAACAATCTTCATCATCAAATATATTATTGGTGCCGTGCATCGCCTTTTTAATGAGAGTCGAAAGGCCGTTTACACCTTCCCATTTCAAATCATGGATGATGACATCGGCAACCATCATGTGGGCCACGATCTCAAGATGTGGAGGAGGGGTATCAGTATTCATTGCTGTATCAGTCATATTTTTTGAGGGCGGAGACCATGTCATAGGCTTGGACAATTTGGCTGACAAGTTTATGGCGGATAACATCGCGGTTTCCAAATGTCACAACACCCATATTTTCAACACGGCGAAGCGTATCAAGCGCGTCTTTAAGGCCGCTTTTAACGCCGCGGGGAAGGTCGGTTTGGCTAGGATCCCCCGTGACCATCATTTTACTATGTTCACCAATGCGGGTTAAAACCATTTTCATTTGGGCTGTGGTGCAATTTTGAGCCYCGTCTAAAATAATGGCGGCGTCTTTGAGTGTTCGCCCTCGTAAAAATGCAAGAGGTGCAATTTCAATGATGTTTTTTTCAAGAAGTTGTTCAACTTTTTCTTCGGTCAAAACATCGTAAAGCGCGTCATAAAGGGGGCGTAAATACGGATCAACTTTGTCTTTCATGTCACCAGGAAGAAAGCCCAAGTTTTCCCCAGCTTCAACCGCTGGGCGGCTTAAAACAATACGTTTAACCTCTCCTTTTTCAAGGAGGGAGGCCGCGTACGCCACGGCAAGGTATGTTTTACCCGTTCCCGCAGGGCCAACACCGAAAATCAAATCATTCTTGGCCATGGATTCAATAAAGGCGCTCTGCATAAAGGTCCGCGCCGTAACGGTGGTTTTTTGTGTTGAAATACTGGCGGCTTTTTTCATGTCGATATGGGCCAGCTCACCTTGAATATCATCAATGGCAATATCACCTTTACGAGCGAGAGGGATTAAGGCCTCTAAAATGCCCCGTAAATGATATAAACGACCCATTTCACCAAGGAGCATAAATCCTGACGTGTCATTTTGAATGACGGCCTCGAACTCTTTTTCAAGAAAAGTCAGGTTTTCATTGTTGATGCCACAAAGCGTCCGTTTAATAGCAACGGGGTCGTCTTGGCGGTCAAGAAGGGAGGAAAGGTCGAAAAGCGTATTGTCTTTTGTCATGTAAGATTAAGTATAGCAGAAATCGTTCATAAAATCATTAAATTATGCAGTGATTATAAACTATCTAAGCTAAAGACGGTCATCCCGATAATAACAACCCTACCGTGGCACCCTGATTTCCATATTGTTATTTTTCGATGTTATATATTCATCTAAAATACAACTTAACGACCAAAATAATGGAGGGATAAGTGAAATTAATATCCAACTCATAAAGGGTCCTTAATAACGATATCGCCCATCATGGATTTTCCATTTGTGCCTGTAAGGTGCACTTTTTCAATCTGACCAATCAGGCGCGGGTTGGCCTTCACGTGTATCGCTTGATTATAGGGTGTGCGGCCATGCAATTCGCCTGACTTTGTTTGCCCGTCGAATAAAACATCAACATCCATACCGATTGTTTGCTCGTTAAATGCGCGCATTTGCTCTTTTAAAAGCGCCTGTAGGCGTTGAAGGCGTTCGTCTTTTATGTCTTCACGGATTAAACCGCCCATTGTTGCCGCGGGGGTTCCGGGGCGCTGGGAATATTTAARTGAAAAGGCGGATGAATAATTAATCTGGCGGACAAGGTCCATTGTGTCTTCGAAATCTTGATCAGTTTCACCGGGGAATCCGACAATAAAGTCACCGCTGATGGCTATATCAGGGCGCACTTTGCGAAATTTTTCAAWAATTTCGAAATACAAGTCACGTTCATGCTTGCGGTTCATGGCTTTTAAAATTTTGTTCGATCCAGATTGCACAGGAAGATGAAGATACGGCATGACGCTTGGGTGGGCGTGCGCCTCGATTAAGTCATCTTGCATGTCGCGCGGGTGTGAGGTCATGTAACGAAGACGATCAATCCCATCAATATCGGCGACTTTGAGCATAAGTTCGGCAAGGCTTGCCGTTGAACCGTYGGTATTTTCACCGTGATAGGCGTTTACATTTTGTCCAAGAAGACTGATTTCACGGACACCTTGATCGCGCAGGACTTTGGCCTCTGTAATCACTGCCTCAGGGGATCTTGAATATTCACTGCCGCGCGTGTAAGGGACAACGCAGAATGTACAAAATTTATCGCATCCTTCTTGAACGGCTAAAAACGCGAAAGGTTCATCCAATTGCGTTTGCCTGTCGGGAAGTTTATCAAATTTGTCTTCTTCGCTAAATTCAGTATTGATAACGCGGTCTTTACCATAGGCGCCTGTTGCCTTTGCGACCATTTCGGGTAATTCGCCATATGTTTGCGGGCCAAACACCATATCGACATAGGGTGCGCGCTCGGCAATAAAGTCACCTTCGGCTTGTGCCACACATCCGGCCACCGCCATGATAACTTTTTTACCTATTTTTGCGTTCTTATCTTTAAATTTCTTCAAACGACCAAGTTCAGAGAAAACTTTGTCTGTCGCTTTCTCACGGATGTGACATGTGTTGAGAATAATAATATCTGCATCATCCGGGACGTCCGTTTGGGCATATCCCATGGGGGCAAGGATGTCGGCCATTTTCGTGCTGTCATACACGTTCATCTGGCAGCCCCAAGTTTTAATAAAGAGTTTTTTTTCAGGCACAGTAATCATCGAATTCGTCCATTCTGCGCGAGTGATATTTTTGAGAGGTGGTCTTGAAAAACCTGCGATGCATATCTGTCGATACGGTCAAAGGTTTTGCAAGTCCAGAGGCAAAAATATTCGGCGCCCTTCGAGTTTAAAAATAAAAAGAAATCCACGGATTTAAATTTTCTTGAATATGACGTGGCATGTCCTACGAAATTTTTCATTGTGCCTTTCCTTTTATTTTCAAACAGAATTGTACGAACTTGATGATTACTGTGCCTTGAATTTGTCATCGTGAGTGTTTAAACCATAATAAGGATATAAAAATCAATTCTTTTCGAAAGGAATGGCAAAAAATGACAAAACCAACACTATTGGCCTTGGCTGGCTTGGACGGTGAAAACATGGTTGCTCTTGAGGAGCGATTTAATGTTGTGAAGCTTTATAACGAGTCAAATCCAGAGGCGAAATTGAATGAAGTCAAAGATGACGTCAGGGGAATTATCGCGACAATGCGCAATACGGTGCGTGAAAATTTGATCTCCGCCTGTCCAAATCTTGAGATTATTACGTTAATTTCTGTTGGCTACGATAATGTTGATCTTGAATGCGCGAAAGCACGTAATATTATTGTAACGAATACGCCTGATGTTGTGACAAATGACACTGCGGATACTGCTATGGGGTTGCTATTGAACACTTCTCGCCGTTATGTCGAGGGGGATGCCTTTGTCCGCACGGGGCAATGGATGAGTGGAAAGAAAAAACCAGTCGGGCGAACGCTTCACGGTAAAAAAGTCGGGATTTATGGGCTTGGGCGTATTGGTAAAGTGATTGCACGTCGCTGCGCAGCGTTCGATATGCATATCAGTTATTACGGGCGCCATAATCAGCCGGATGTGGATTACACTTATTATGATGACCTTATTCAAATGGCGTTTGATGTCGATTATTTGATTTTATCATGTCCTGGTGGTGAACGGACGCATCATAGTGTGAACAAGGATGTCTTCGCGGCTCTTGGGCCTGATGGATATGTGATTAATGTTGCCCGCGGTAGTGTTGTTGACGAGGTTGCCTTGGTCGAGGCCCTCCATAATAAAGTTATTGCTGGCGCTGGATTGGATGTTTTTGAAAATGAACCGAATGTGCCAGAAGAATTAAAAACATTGGATAATGTTGCTCTTTTACCGCATATGGGCGCGGCGACCCATGAAACATTCGATATTATGGATGGCATCGTTCTTGAAAATTTACTTTTACATTTCGATGGTAAGCCTGTATCAACGCCAGTAACTTATTAAAACAGAGAGCAAGACATGCGTCATTTCATTTTTTTAGTCGCTTTTTTGGCGTCCACTTCCGTTCAGGCACGCTGTTATTCATCCGCAGAGGTTGAGGCAGAGCAAGGGCTTCGCATCCATAGTGAACTGATGGTTATTTCATTGAATTGTCACAAAATGAGCCATCGGAATGGGAATTTACACATCCAGTACAAGGACTTTACACGCAGGCATCAGGACTTGGTTGTAGAATATGAAAGCACGATGAAAAATTACTATCGTCGCACGGGGCATAAAAACCCAGAACGCTCGATTAATGATCTTCGTACCGATTTGGCCAATAAAATCTCAACGGATGCAGCGCGGATGAGACCGAATGTGTTTTGTAAGTATTACGGTTCTCGTATTAATCAGGCCTTGGCGATGGATCGCGCGAAATTGAGGCGTTGGGCGGCGACTGTCTTCCCAAGTCACCCTGTTTCGAAACCGATTTGCGCCGCAACGCGATAATCTTTAAACTTTCCCTATAAAGAGATTCTTTTTAAGGGAAAGCCAATTACATGCAAATCGATCAATGGATTAATACCACTCTGACGCCTTTGTCAGAGGCACTATCATCAGTTGTTTTTTATTCAATACCATTAAGTGAGAGCATATCAGTGCCAGTGATATTGTTATGGCTTGTTGCTATTTCATTGTTCACAACCGTTTATTTTGGCTTTGTGAACATTCGCTCATTCGGCCGAGGTGTGGGCCTTGCCGCAGGGCGCATCCATCATAAGGAAGACGCAAAGGCCGAGGGACAAATCACACCGTTTCAGGCGCTGGCCACAACATTATCTGCGACAGTGGGGCTTGGGAATATAGCAGGCGTCGCCATTGCAATTTCCATTGGTGGTCCTGGCGCCATTGTTTGGATGATCTTGATGGGTGTTTTGGGGATGTCGACCAAGTTTCATGAGGCCTCGCTTGGGGTTATGTACCGTAAAAAGTCCGCTGAGGGCATTTTTTCTGGGGGGCCTATGTATTATCTGCGCGATGGTTTGTCCGATTTAGGCTGGCCAAAAATAGGTAAAATTTTAGCGGCGGTCTTTGCCGTCTGTTGTATTGGCGGGGCTCTGGGCGCTGGGAATATGTTCCAAGTGAACCAAGTGTATCAACAGCTTGTGAATGTCACTGGCGGTTCGGATATCAGCTTTTGGGCGGATAAAGGCTGGATGTTTGGTCTTGGGATGGCATTTTTGGTTGGGGTCGTCATTATTGGCGGTATTAAATCCATCGCGTCCGTGGCCAGCAAGGTTGTGCCGTTAATGGCGCTGATTTATATGGCGGCAGGCTTTGTCGTGATCGCGATGCATGCCTCGGCCATTCCAGATGCGTTTTTAACGATTTTTGACGCGGCCTTTTCAATGGAGGCCGGGTTTGGAGGCCTGATCGGTGGGATTATTCAAGGCGTACGTCGCGCGGCCTTTTCGAATGAGGCAGGAATAGGGAGCGCGGCCATCACGCACGCCGTTGCCAAAACATCATTTCCTGTCGCACAAGGTATGGTTGCGATGCTCGGCGCCTTTGTGGATACGGTTATTATATGTTTGATGACGGCATTGGTGATTGTGATTAGTGGTGTTGGATTGGATCCAAGCGGCGCAATTGAAGGAATATCCCTGACATCACGAGCCTTTGAAACGGTCATGCCATGGTTTCCGCCTGTGTTGGCGTTTATTGTGTTCCTTTTTGCTTATTCAACGATGCTGACATGGTCGTATTACGGTCTAAAAAGCGTGACTTATTTAATGGGTGACGGAAAATGCGTCGACCTTGGATACAAGATTGTATTTTGCGGTTTTGTGGTTCTTGGGTCCTCTGCATCCCTTGATATTATCATTAATTTGTCAGATTCCATGTACTTTGCGATGGCTGTGCCGAATATCATTGCATTGTACCTTCTTGCACCAAAGGTTAAACGTGCATTGGGTAAGTATAAAAATATGATGAAATAACAATAGGATATTAACATCTATTAAATTCTATTCACAGGTTACCCACACGTACAAAACTCAAATGTGGATAAAGTGATTCGGATATTGAAGTGATTCTCTTGAACGATTAAGTGTAGTGATGCACAAGCATTAATCGAAAAGAGGAATATCGCATGTCAAAAATGACCGCCGCGAACGAAGATCATTTAAACTCAGCCGAAGACACAAACGCACCATCGGGTGTTGAGTTTCGTGTATCAAAGGATGAACGAAAAATTTTCATGAAAGGCGGCGATGGCGCCTCTCGTGTGCATTATAACCCCTCTGAATCAACGGCATCGCTTGAAGAATCCGAAGATGATGCGTTGTTTTTAACAGCGACGAACGCCGAACATATTCCTGCGAAACGTTCAACCATCTTCCGCGTTGTGCAAGCGGTTGGGGTTTTAGGATCTGTGGCTTGGTTTGCGTTATGTGTCTTTTATTTCATTCTTGAGGGTGGCTTTGTCACGCAAACCCCTTATGAAATGGGAATATTTGTCGCGGGAATGACCGCGCCCGTTGCATTTTTCTGGATGATTTTATCCTATATGCAGCGTAATAATGATGTTCGCTATTATGCAGAAAGTATGCGGAGTGAACTTCACAGTCTTTTCTTTCCTTCCGATGAAGACAGCCACCGCGTAAATCGCGATATTGAACGCATGTCATTGCAAGCTGCGGAATTGGCAACATCGTCAAAGGCCGCGTTAAAGGCCATACACCGTACGCGTCAAGGGTTGCGTCATGAAATCAAAGAATTTGCGTCATTGGCACAACAAGCGGAAAATCACATCATCGGCCTTTCCGATGGTTTGGTTGAAAAAACAGGGGCTCTTTCTGGCTTAACAGACAATATGGAAGAACGAATTTCTTCGATCGCGGAAAAATCCGAAAAATCAATCTCAGCATGGGATGAAGCGTCTGTACGTATGGTCGAACGTGCCAGTGATATTGAAATTACAATGGAAAAAGGGGCGAATAACATCCTGTCTATGGCGGATGTGGCAGAGGAGAAATCACAGGCCGTTTCAGGCATGTTTGATGGAACAATCACGTCGCTTGGCTTGACTGTTGATGCGGTGATTGATCGCCTTGGTGGCATTAATGACGAATTTTCGACACATACACGTACACTTTCACGATCAAGCGAAGAATTATCAAAAGAATCTGGACGCTTGGGCGCGGTCTTTGATGATCAGATTGAACAAATCAATAACGCGACGGCACGATCCGTTGAAACATTAACGGAGTCACTGATTTCCGTTGGGAACCAAAAAGATTCATTGGAAGAAAGCGCTGATGATTTGGCAATGAAGGCCACTTCAATCGCAACAGTGATTAGCGGATCCGTTATCCAGCTTAATAGAGCGGCGGAAACCATCTCTGAAAAAGCGGAAGGCGTTGAAGAACGCATCACTGAAAAAGCAACAATGATTGCGCAATCATTGGGTAACCTCGATGATCAAATTGACCGTATCGATAGCGTTAGTGATGTCGCGAATCATCGTTTGACACAAGGCATTGAAACGGCCGTGAACGGCTCAACACAAATTAGTGATGCGATCCGTCGCGGCGTTGAAACATTGACACGTACATCAGACGAGGCGATGTCAWAGGCCACAGCGCAGATCGAAGCAACATTAAGTCACGTCCAACAATTAAAAGAGGTTGGCGCAGGGAATGTTGAATCCGTTGAACACATGGTTGATCTTCTTGAACGAAGCCGTCAAGAAATTGATAAATCATCCGCGACAGCAAAAATTCATGTTGAGGCGTTGAGTAAAGCGGTTGATGGACAAAGCGACCGCCTTGAATCGTCGGCTTTATCATTGGCAGACAGCGTGAAATCAGTCTCTAGATCTTTGGAAGAGCCATTGCGCCTTGTTGGGATCGCGATTGCAGATGCGGACGGACGTCATGAACAAATTCAAACAACGTTAGAACGCCGCGTCAGTGACTTGAAAGACGCAAGCGACAAGGCGACAACATCGGTTGAAACCATTCGCCAGTCCTTGCGCGAGCAAACAAATGACATCGCGTCATTGTCAGGGAAAGTCACGGCACAGGCCAAATCATTGAATGAAGAGCTCTCTGAAAACCGTGATGCGTTGAACAACACGGTTGAACATACATTAACGGATATGACAAAATTAATTGAAAAAGTGTCTCAAACAAATGATCAAATTCAACAATCATCCTCATCAACAGTGGGCGAGCTTCAAAAAGTAAGCGATCAAGTTGATGTGTCGCTTTCTCGTATGAATGATGCGGCCTCCTTTGCGGGGCAGGCATTGTCTGGTGCGGGACAGGCGTTCGTTGATCAGACAGAAACGATTGAAAATAAAATGGATGCGGCGTCATCAAAAATTCAATCCCTGACTGATGGTCTTATGAATGCGTCTGAAAAAATTATTCCGATGTATGACCGCGTTGAAATGGGCGCGAATAAATCCATGATTACGATGGAGAAATTCAAAGACAGCTATATTGACACAGCGACCGAAACAATCACGAAAATGGATGACGCAAGTGCATCTTTCGATACACGTTTGGCTTCGTTGCAAGTGGGCGTTGGCGAAGCGTCGGACGCCTTGAAATCGGCAAGTTCATATTTGAATGTTAAATTGGATGACGTGAATGCGGCGGCGAAATCAGCCAACGAAACGATGCGTACACTGGCCAATTCAATGGAAGGTCAATCATCGGATATCCATATTTTGACAGACCAAACAATTTTGAAAGTTGAAACAATTCAAAAGGCCATTAACGGGCAATTTATCGAACTTTCCGAAGCCGTCGGTCAGGCCGTGGCTCAAATTGACGATGCTGGTGAAGGGTTTGAAAAACGGACGGATAAAATGTCTGCATCCGCTGATGATGTGCTTGCGCGATTCTCTGCCGCAGGTGACGAGGCCGAAACCAAAGCGTATGCGTTGAAACAAGCCTCACAGAATGTCGCAAATGTCGCAAGTGACGTTGTTAATAGCATTTCAAAAGAAATGGCATCCCTCGATAGCAATAGCGAAGGCGCACTTTTGAATCTTCGCAAGGCTGGTGACACGTTATCTATTAAATCAAAAGAAGTGGACACGATGATGAAGTCTGTCTTGGTTCAGGCGAAATCATACAGCTTGGATATGCGTGAGCAAGTGCGCAGCATCGCCGAACAAAGCGATGAATCGGCCAACAATGTGTCTCGTTCTATCTCCAATCTTTTGGGAACAATGGACGATATGAGCGGAAAAACGCAGGCCGTTGTGTCAACGATCAACGATACAAACCATTCTCTTTACGAACAATCAGGGCGCTTTGTCACGGCCGTTACTCAATCAGCACAAGCCGCAGAACAGGCAACGGATATGTTCTCTCGTCAATCGGATCACTTGTTGAAATCGTCACGGCTGGCGGTTGAGCATGCGAAGGATATAGAGAAAACGGAATTGCGTGCCGGTCGCGATAATTTTCTTTCATCCGCGCGCTTTGTCTTGGAAAGTCTGCACTCCTTATCAATCGATTTTGTACGCATGATTGACGGTGATGTGTCGGATAAAGATTGGAAATCATATCAAAAAGGTGATGTTGCGGTGTTTACATCTCACGTCGCAAAAAGCCTGGATGATATGCCCGCCGATAAAATCCGTGATAAATATGCCAAAGACACAGAATTTAGAACTTATGTTCAAAAATTCATGCGTCAATTCGAAGATATTTTGGAACAAACGGATACGGTTGACCGTGGCGCAGTGTTGAGCACAACGTTCGCCGCATCAGATGTTGGTAAAATTTATCGCTTCCTTTCCAATGTCACAGGGCGTGAGGCAAAGCGAAAAGCCGCTTAATATAAAAATAATGAAGAAGGGGCTTTTAAAGCCTCTTTTTTTATCTATACTTTGTATCTATGGATGGTGTGAAAATATGCGAAGGTATCTCTGATATCTCAGACAGTTACTCTGGAATTCTTATTGATCAATGGGGGACGCTTCATGATGGTGAAAAACCGTATGATGGCGTTATCGAGGCTTTGGAAAATTTAAAATCCAGAGGAAAACAAATTATCCTTATCTCTAATTCAGGGCAACGCGCCGAAGACAATACAAAAAGATTGGTCAAGATCGGTTTCCGCGCGGACCTCTTTAATCACGTGGTGACATCCGCCGAAGTGACGTGGAGATCATTGGAGAACCGCGAAGAGGGCGTCTTTAAAGGCCTTGGGAACAAATGCTTTCTTATGAACCGTGCGAACGATGTTTCGGTTTTAAATGATACGGACATCGTTGTTGTGGACGATGTAAATGACGCGGACTTTGTCCTTTTAACAGGGTCTGAGGCACCGACAAAAACACTTGAAAATTATTATGATGATATTTTAAGAAATGCTAAGGAATATTATGT
>NVSI01000021.1 GCA_002401195.1 Alphaproteobacteria bacterium | reverse complement strand
ACACGTTCCACACCTTCACCATATGAAATTTTACGAACGGTAAAGTTGGCATTCATGCCATGGCCACCACGAGCGATACAAACGCCTTCGTAAGCCTGAACACGTTCACGTGTTCCTTCTTTAACCTTTACATTAACTTTGACTGTGTCACCTGTTGAAAATACAGGGATATCAGTGTTTTCTAGACGCACTGCAAGTTGTTGTGCTTCAAATTTTTGAAGTGTATTCATTGTTTAATCTTTCTTGTCTAAGACCCGAATTCCATGGCGTACGGATAGGACGTATCATCACAGGCGGTCTGGTTTTATTTTTTCCGATTAACGGTTAGTGGTGTTATGCCCTAAAACCACCATGGATTGCAAGCTATTTTTTTAAAAGATCTGGGCGGCGGTCTTGAGTAAGGGCAAGGGATTGCGCGTCGCGCCATTCTTTTATTTCCGCATGATTTCCACCGCGTAAAACATCAGGAACATCGTGGTTTTTTTTATCGCAGTCTGTCCACGCCGCGGGCTTGGTATAATGGGGGTATTCCAACAATCCGTTTGAAAAACTTTCATCGCCTGCTGTATCTGCGTTACCCATGACGCCATCAAGAAGACGGATACAGGCATCCATTGTGATGATAGCCGCGGGTTCGCCGCCTGATAGGACGTAATCACCAATGCTGACTTCCTCGACCTTGTGCGCGTCAAGAAAGCGTTGGTCAACGCCTTCATATCGTCCACAAAGGATTGTGATGTTGTCTTCTTGTGTTAATTTTTGAACATAGCATTGATCAAGAACGCGTCCGCGAGGCGACATATAGATCAATTTTCCGCGTTTGGATTCAGGAATGGAGAGAAGGGCATTTTCCAAAATATCGGCACGTAAAACCATGCCGGCCCCGCCGCCATAGGGTGTGTCATCAACCGTTTGATGTTTATCATGCGCGTGATCGCGGATGTTGATCGCGTCATATGACCATGTGCCGTTTTCCAATGCGCGGCCGCTTAATGACATGCCGAGTGATCCTGGAAACATATCGGGAAAGAGGGTCAAGATATTGCAATGCCATGTCATTTTATACAATCCCTGGCATGCGGACAGTGATTTTATCGCTGACTTCTAAAATTGTATCGTCGGTATAGGATATAAAAAAGCTTTGCCCGCCGTTAATGGGGGTGACCTCTAATAAATCGCCAGCGCCAAAATTATGCGTGGATTGTACAGTTGCAAATTCTCCGCCGTTTTCATCAACGCATGTCATGCCGACAAGGTCAGCGAAATATATTTCTTTTTCTGAGAGCTCAGGAAGTGCCGATCGATCACAATAAAATTGCGTACCCTTTAGGGCATCGGCGGCGTCTTTACCTGTAACGCCTTCGATATGAGCAAGCCAAATTTCGCCTTTGTGCTTGTTCTTCATGGTTATGTCGTGGGTATCAATATCGCTGAACAATTCAACGTGATCAACATAAACGGTGATACGCACGAGGCCTTTGACCCCGTGCGCACCTCTAATTTCACCGATGAGTAATTGATTACTCAGCTTTAGTCTCTTCTTCAGCAGCAGGTGCTTCAGTTTCAGCAACAGCTTCTTCGGCTGGTGCTTCTTCCTCTGCAGGTGCGGCAGCGACCTCAGCAGCGGCGGCTTTTGCTTCAGCTTTTGCTTCTTCGGCAGCTTCTTTTGCGGCGGCTAATTTTTCTTCTTTGTCTTTCGCCATTTGAACAGCTTTTGCCTTAGGCTTTGCCTTTTCAATGCTTTGACGGTTTGCAGGAATGGCAATCAGTCCAGCCGCGCCAAGGAATTTGGCAACGCGTTCTGATGGCTCAGCGCCTTCGGCCAACCATTTTTTAATGGCGTCAGCGTCCAAAGTCACACGATTTGCATCGTCTTTTGCCAAAAGCGGGTTGTATGTACCAACCTTTTCAATGAATTTACCGTCACGTGGGCTACGGGCATCCGCAACAACAATACGATAAAATGGGGCTTTTTTACGACCACCCCGGGCCATTCTCATTTTTAGTGCCATGTTAGTTTCTCCTTTATAATAGCGTTAAAAAATTAAAATTATTTNCRTTWSWTTYKWTTWYWMWTWTKTKAMWWRRTWAARMTWRATWWRYWTMKMCCCCCGCCACTTAACCCACCCATTAATTCAGGTGGTAAACCTTGTGGTATTCCACCACCGGAACCAAGAAACGGGTTGTCGCCAAGTGGATTTCCACTCATTTGCGCGTCGCCGCCGCCCATTTCGTTTTCCATTTGAGACATCATGTCGTCCATTTGTGGGTTTCCACCCATCATGCCTTTGAGTGACTTCATCATGCCGCCCATACCCATTTTCTTCATCTGCTTCATCATTTTTTGCATCTGAGTAAATTGTTTAAGCAATTTGTTGAGGTCTTGAACCGTTGTTCCAGACCCTTTTGCGATACGACGACGGCGTGAGGCGTTCAATAATGATGGTGTCGCGCGCTCTCCTTTTGTCATTGATGACAACATGGCTTCTTGTTTTTTGACCATTCCATCGTCCATGCCGGCCTGATCCAACATGCCTGACATTTTATTGAGGCCAGGGATCATTTTCATCATCGCGCCCATGCCGCCCATGGACCGAAGCTGTTTTAATTGTTTTGCGAAATCATCAAGGTCGAATTGTCCTTTTTTGAATTTCTCGGCCATTTTACGGGCGTCGTCTTCGTCGATTGTTTGGGCGGCCTTTTCAACCAAGGACACAACATCACCCATGCCAAGGATGCGGCCTGCAATACGATCAGGGTGAAAGACTTCGATCTCGTCCAGTTTTTCACCTGTTCCAAGCAATTTGATAGGTTTGCCCGTCACGCCGCGCATGGACATGGCCGCACCGCCACGTGCATCGCCGTCTACGCGGGTTAACATGATTCCGGTTAATCCAATACGTTTATCGAATTCTGTCGCGGTTTGAACGGCGTCTTGCCCTGTCATCGCATCGGCAAGAAGAAGCGTTTCAACGGGGTTAACCGCGTCGCGAACCTGTTCAAGTTCGCGCATTAAGTCATCATCGATTGATAAACGTCCCGCCGTATCAAGGAATACAATGTCATATCCGCCAAGTTTGGCTTCTTTTAATGCGCGCTTTGCAATCTCGACGGGTTTTTGTCCGTCAACGATAGGAAGTGTATCAACGCCAGTTTGCTCACCAAGGACCGCAAGCTGTTTCTGCGCCGCTGGGCGATAAATATCCAAAGACGCCATCAGGATCTTTTTATTGTGTTTATCCTTTAGGAATTTTGCGATTTTACCCGTAGAGGTCGTTTTACCAGATCCTTGCAATCCAACCATAAGGAATGGAGAGGGCGCAGTTCCAGTAAGGTTTAATTCTGTCTCGCCATCCGTTCCGCCAAGCATTTCAACAAGAGCGTCGTTAACGATCTTGATGATTTGTTGAGTTGGTGAGACGGTTTTAATGACATTTTGGCCAATCGCTTGGTCTTTGATTGTCTGGATAAAGTCTTTGACAACGGACAAGGCAACATCAGCCTCAAGCAAGGCCATGCGGATTTCACGCGCGGCAACGTTAACGTCACTCTCGCCAAGCGTCTTGCGCCCACGCAGCCCGTCGAATACGGATCCTAATTTGTCAGAAAGAGAGTCGAACATTTATTTGACTTCCTTTTGGCCAGATGCGATTTTAAACGCGTTTGTGTAAAGATATATAATAATAAGAAATAATGGAATTATAATGACAAGTGTTGATGGTGATGTTTGCAATGTTTCAATAACATCGCCAAAAAAATAAAATTCAAAAACAACTGTTAAAATTGCTAATATAACCATGCAAATAAAAGTTAAAAAAGTGATTGGAAAAGATAAACAAACGTAACGAGAGATAAAATTCTTTCCATCATTTTTACTGTTAATTTTATAAGGTAAGATGATGCATGTTGAGACCGTGATTAGCATTAGTATGTCAGTGAGGTAATCAAAAATATTCAACGGTGCAGAATCGCCCCAGATTGAATAGCCAGCAGATGCCGTATAGGCGAGCGCCCATAGAACAGAATTGAGCCACAAATATATCATTTGCTGCTTTTCTGAGACTTCGTTGTTATGAAGTCTTTCTGCTAATGTTTTATATTTAAAAAAGATCATAAATCTTTCAAAACCTTATAAAAATAGTGGCGCCCTAGTGAGCGTAATCGCCGACTTGGGTGTACCGTTAAGCACTGAAAATTCGTTCAGTACGTGAAATTTGAGTGGTTTATACCGCTATAACACTATGCGTGTCAAGGAAAAGAACGCCGCTTTATGACTGGGCAAAGCGGCATTTCATGAGTGTGGCGTCTTTATTGTTTTATTGATCGCGAATTTCAACGCGCTGAAAGTCTGCAAAACCGTGTTTTGCAAGCGTGTCGAGTGATTTAAGTTGGCGAAGCAATTCGTCCATTGCATTATCGTTCCCTGCGGACAGGAATTCAGGACGTTTTTTATTCGCGCGAACAACAAGAACACGGTCGTAAGTTCCATCAGGAAGGCGCGCTTCTTCAACGTGCATGTCTGATATATAGGGATGAGTAATAAGCATCTTGCGTCTCCTTTTTCTATTGTTGGTTGTGGGCTGTATTTTGATACTAAAGAGGTAAGTTTTGAAAATGCAAATTTAGGGCCGTCTTTTCTTGTAAAAACAACTTTGTTTTAAGATTCTGGTAAATAACGCGGCATTTTGACGGGTTGAAAGCCGAAAACAAGGCTTTTCGCGCCCCTGTGAGTCAGGTATCGTTGGACGATTAGTTATTAAATAAGGCCTGAAACAGCATGATTGAAACATTTTTATTTGTTCTTGTTCTTTATCTTTCCCTCTGGATGTATTTTTCAATGTTGGATGTGATGAATTTCAAGAAAGATCCAAACGAGATGGAGGAGCATCTTCCTGGTCGTCCTGCGCGCCGAACCATTGGCCGTAAAAACGACGATGTTTCAAAAAGTCTCCTTTATATTTTGGTCGGGCATATGATTGTTGCAACGTCACTATACGGCGTTCTGGATTACAAAGATTTTCTCCCGACCTTTGGCGTGAGTGTTATTGCGTGCGCGGGCCTTGCGTTCTCGATGTCCTTATTCTCTCCGGCTAATCGTTTGATTCATGCCTATGTGAATTTGGGGCATATTGCCGTGACGCATGTTTTGTGCGGGTTTTGCGCCTTTATTGCGATGGCGGCGATCTTTTACGGGTATACATTGGAAATGAACCAAGCCGTTAGCATTGGCATGATGAGCGTCGGTGTGATGCTGTGTTTTGGAGCGAAACCAAGAACAATCACGAAGAAAAAGAAAAAAGAAGAGGAACTTTTTTAAATGGACTATTCTTTCTTATCTCTTGAGGCTTTGCCGTTTATTTTACCAATTTTAGTGTGTGCGATTATTTTTACGGCTGCGCAATATGGTCATTTGAATTTTAAACATCTCCGTATTCAAAAAGTGTCCATGATTGCGGCCCTTATTGTGGTGCCAATTTCTATTTTCTTTGTGCCGTTGATCATTAAAATGGCGTTTACTTATTCTATTCCTATTTTAAAAATTCACACGCTTTTCATCGTGCTTTCTTTCTTGTGTGTCTTGTGCATCAGCGTTGTGACGGCAAAGGCTCCACCGAAAATTATTCAACTTCTTGGTTTGTGCTTGTTTGGGTACGGGGCTTATTCATTTCTTGCATAGCGCGTGTCAGAGGCATAGAATGCCGTTATGATGTTTTGGCGTAAAAAGAAAAACGAAAAAGAACAAGATAGACAAGATCAGGAAGAAAAAATCCTACATCCTGATGGCGAGCCGTCATTGGAACTTCCCGTGGAATATGACGCGGATATATCCGAAGATCAAAAACACGATATTCAAAAAACAGAACATGACATCATAGAGGAATTGGAGCAAACACCCGTTCCCGATCACACGCCATCGGATGATAAAAAAGAGGCCGAAGAGCTTTCCGATCATACAGAAGAGGGTGGTTGGCTTTCTCGGCTTGCCTCAGGTCTTAAAAAATCATCACAGAAATTCACGGATGTTTTAACAAAACGCAAGCTGGATGAGGCCGCTTTGGAAGATCTTGAAGATACGCTGATTATGGCTGATCTTGGTCCAAAAACAGCGGCAAAAATCGTAGCGGAATTTTCCGCAACACGGTTTGGCACTGAAGTTGATGAAAACGAGATTAAACAAGCCCTTGCCGATGCGATGACTGCGATTTTGGATCCTGTGGCAAAACCCATTGATATCAGCCCAAGGTCGAATGGTAAAACCAATGTGATCCTTATGACGGGCGTGAATGGCGCGGGTAAAACAACAACAATTGGTAAAATGGCGCGCCAATTCCAAGACCAAGGAAAGACAGTGATGTTGGCCGCGGCAGATACATTCCGCGCGGCGGCTGTCGATCAACTTAAAGTCTGGGGCGCGCGCAATAAATGCGAAGTTGTTACGAAAGAAGTCGGGGCTGACCCCGCGGCCGTGGCGTTTGAGGCCATGCAAAAGGCCATGGATAAAGGCGTTGATATCCTTTTGATCGATACGGCAGGGCGGCTTCATAATAAGAAAAATTTGATGGAGGAACTCTCCAAAATCATCCGTGTTATCCAAAAACAGGATGAAACGGCACCGCATTCAACATTATTGGTTTTGGATGCCACAACAGGGCAAAATGCGATTGCTCAGGTCGAAACATTTAAAGAATTGGTTGATATCTCTGGTTTGGTCGTCACAAAACTGGATGGTTCGGCCAAGGGCGGAATTGTTGTGGCGCTCGCCGATCAATTTGATATTCCTGTTCATGCGGTGGGCGTGGGCGAGGGGATTAAAGACCTTCAACCGTTTACCGCGGAAAATTACGCGCGGTCTTTGGTGGGTTTAGAGTAGACAGAACGCCAAGCGCGACATAAGCTCCATCTCATGTTTATGAAATTCAAAAAAATAGAGCATTTACCGGACGGAGATTTAAAGTTTCCAAACGGATTATGGGCGTTTATCTGGTTTTTTGTTCGTCAGATGAAGGCGCAATTCTCGGTCATTTTTGTGTTATATGCGATTTCGAATGTGTGTGTGGCACTTATCCCTTATTTTATTGGTGAAACCATTGCGGGGTTTGAACATGTCGCGGAAACGGGGAAATCCGTTATGGATGTTTTATTTATTCCTGTTTGTGTGTTTTTAACGATTTGTTTTGTCTTTCAGCCAATTATTGTCCAGGTGGGCGTTTATATTCAGGCGAATACGCTTTCCGTTTTTACAAATATGGTGCGGCGCCAATTGGCACTGTATGTGGGCGGACATAGCTATCAATATTTCCAATCTGATTTTTCAGGGCGGATTTCAGGAAAAATTGTGGAAATGCCCTCGGCGATCCGTGATGTCGTGCAGACGTCGTTAGGGGCGTTTTTATACGGTGTAATATCTTTCGTGGTGAGTATTGCCTTGTTTGCGTTTGTGTCCCCCTTATTTGCATTTATATCCATTACTTGGCTGGTTTTATATTGCGTTTTGATGCTGTATTACATTCCAAAGATCAAAAATTTTTCGGAAAAAGGAAGCGTTGAAAGAAGTGATCTCCGCGGTCGGTGCGTTGATATGATTGCCAATATTTCAACGGTAAAATTATTTAGTCGTACAAAACATGAAGACGCATATTTAGGTGAAAAGTTAAACTCGACAGCCGAATGTTTTCGCAAAACAGACATGAAATTACTTCATCTCTGGATTTGGCTTGAAATCCTAAGCAGTGTGTTTTGGGCTGTTATTCTTACCTATTGTATTTTCGCGTGGAGCGATAATGCGCTTACAACCGCGCAAGTCGCAATGATTTTACCCCTTACATTCCAGTTGACGAATATATCATGGTGGCTCTCTGAAATTTTCACAGGCTTTTTCCAAAGATTGGGAGAGATAGAAGAAGGAATGGAGGCCATTGTTAAACCTCATACACTGGTTGATGATAAAGGCGCGCTGAATTTAAAAAATAAAGGCGGCGAAATCACGCTCCGCGACGTTGTGTTTTCTTATGGTGATAAAAATATATTTGAAAATTTTGATCTCTCCATCAAGGCGGGTGAAAAAATAGGCCTTGTTGGCGCAAGTGGAGCAGGGAAGTCCAGTCTTGTTCAATTGCTTCTTCGATTTTACGATATTCAAGAGGGTGAAATTTTGATCGATGGTCAAAATATTGCCAAAGTGACACAAAATTCTTTGCGTAAAAATATCGCTGTCATACCTCAAGACACATCTTTATTCCACCGATCCTTGATGGAAAACATCCGTTACGGTCGATTGGATGCCACGGAGGCCGAAGTCATAGAGGCGGCAAAGAAAGCGCATGCGCATGAGTTTATTGATGAATTACCCCAAGGCTACGAAACGTTGGTTGGGGAGCGCGGTGTAAAGCTTTCGGGTGGACAACGCCAACGCATTGCCATTGCGCGTGCGATTTTGAAAAACGCGCCGATTTTAATTTTGGATGAGGCCACAAGCGCGCTTGATTCGACAAGCGAACACTTAATTCAGTCGAGCCTTAAAACGCTGATGAAGGGGAAGACCGTGATTGCGGTTGCTCACCGTTTGTCGACAATTGCGCATTTGGATCGCTTAATCGTAATGGATGACGGGAAAATTATTGAAGATGGCCCTCATTCTGAACTGTCTGTAAAAGAGGGTGGAGCCTATGCTAAATTATGGGCGATGCAATCTGGTGGATTTTTAAATAATTCGTGATAGAATCATGACATGACACATAAATCATTCACATCCGCCGATAAGGCCATATCAGAAATCGAAAAACTTTATAACAAATCAAAGGCGCATTTATGCGACGGATTTGAAAAATTTGCATCCGGCAAAACGCCAAAGAAAAAAGTGAGCGCGTTTTATCCTGAAATTCGCTTTAAGGCAAAATCATTGGAACGCAAAGACACACGTCTTTCTTATGGTTTTACGCCTCATGCAGGAGAATTCAGCACAACCGTCACACGCCCCGACATTTTTGGGTTTTATTATAAGGAGCAAATGGCGCTTCTTCTTGAAAACCATGGCGGAAAAATAGAGATCGGATATTCGGATATACCGATGCCGATCCATTTTGCCCTTGGTGAATATTACCATGTTGAACAAGAATTGAGTTCCGAGGCTTTGGCCGCCTTTCCGTCGCTCTTTGATCAACCTGATTTATCCGTGATGGATGATGAAATTGCAAATTGCCGTTATGTGACAGAGGCCGGAGATCCAGAGCCATTATCGTTGTTTACTGCGCCGCGTGTTGATTTATCCGTGATGCGGTTAAAGCATTACACAGGAACATCGGCTAAACATTTTCAAAATTATGTGATTTTCACGAACTACCAATTTTATATTGATGAATTTATTCGCATCGGTGGCGAAATCGTCGCGGACAAGAAAAGCGGATATCACGAGTTTGTAGAACCAGGTGAAGGGGAGCCAATCTCGCGCATGCCACAAATGCCGGCTTATCACCTGAAACGTCCGACAGGCGGCGGAATTACCATGGTGAATATTGGTGTCGGCCCATCAAATGCGAAAACAATCACCGACCATATTGCGGTTTTAAGGCCGCATGCGTGGCTCATGCTGGGACATTGCGCGGGTTTAAGAAGTTCTCAAAAGCTGGGTGATTATGTGTTGGCTCATGCTTACTTACGTCTTGATAATATTTTGGATCGCGATCTTGATCCATCCATTCCTATTCCTGCTTTGGCTGAAATCCAACAAGCCTTGGCCGCCGCAACCGCCGAAGTGACGGGCGCACAAGGGTATGAAATGAAACGTTTTATGCGGACGGGGACCGTTGCAACGATCGATGATCGAAATTGGGAATTGCAACCCTCGATTCAGCAAAATTTACCACTCAGCCAATCACGTGCGATTGCGTTGGATATGGAGAGCGGAACGATTGCCGCCAATGGGTTCCGTTTTCGCGTGCCGTATGGAACGTTGTTATGCGTGTCGGATAAACCGCTCCACGGTCAATTAAAACTTCCTGGAATGGCGGATAAATTTTACCGCGATCGCGTCAAACAACATCTTGAAATTGGACTTTTAACGATGAGCATGCTCCGTGAAATTGGCCCTGCCAAATTACATAGCCGTAAGTTACGATCGTTTAACGAAGTTGCGTTTCAGTAAGGCTGTAAAGTTAACATAAGTTTGACTTTTTCTGTGCTATTCTTTTATAAGAGTGGGACATGGTTAAATATATCTTTTTTACACTGACATTGATTGCGACGATTTCTGTTTGGATGTCGTATTTTGATGCGCGTGACAACCGCTTGAATACCGCCCTTATTGTGACTGAAAACGAGAGCGACGTGATTGATTTTTCGCGCTCCTCACAGCAAAAATTAACGAATAATTTCTGGAAATGGGAGGCGCGTGGTCGCCTGAACTTGATTGATTTTTTGTTGGGTGATGAGAAATTGACGGCCCTTCGAAAAGAATGGAGCAATGGAGATTTCGGTCAAGATAGCCTTTTAAAAACGGCACATCATTTAATAACCCTTCAAAATAAGGCTTATAAGGCTGAAAAACGTTTTCCTCCTGCTAAAATATCCTTCATTCCTTTGCGTGGTGATGCGAATGGCCTTTATATTCCTCAGGAACAGACGCTTTTCCTCAATAGTCGGATGAAGTGGGCGGATCTTCCATATGAACGGTTTGTCGAGGTCGTGCTTCATGAAAACATGCATCATATTATGACGCGTATGGGCGCTCATTTAGATCGGAATGACCGCTTATATGGTGATTTTATATCATTGACGCGCGCGGCTTACTTTCACGATGCCTCGGGAATGGCGCAGGATCAATCGGATATTTACCAAGTAAACCCACAAGAATTAGTCGCGTGGAGAACACAGCGCGCCGCGCGTTATGCTGGGATTTTGGATTCAGATATTACCGCATGGGAAATGACAACTCGCACACAAGAAATCCGCGTGATCCGCAAAAAAGCAGGGTTTTAAAGATTAATGTCATCAAGATGTGATGTTAATGAATATTATTTTTATCTTTATTGTTTTTCTGGGTGGTGCTACACCGATAGGGATGAAAGATAATAACCTCATGGATGATTTAGTTGGCGTTGCAGGAAGCCTTGCAGGACTTGCGAATGATGCGCGTAATTCATTGCATGACAAACAATCGAAATTAAAGGCGTCATTGAACGCCGCCGATCAAATTCAGGACTTGTCAGACCGTTTAGGCGCGATTGAGATCCGTTTGGCCGCCCTTGAAGGGAAAGCCGAATGAGTGTTGTTCAATTTCCATCCTCAAGCGATATAACGCGTCGGGAAAACCCGCTGAATGATATGGAAGACTTGCTGGAATCGTCTGGATACAGCCATAATCGTGAAACAGAAAACCGCCTGACATTTTTATGCGAGAGCAAACAATCATGCTACACAGTCATTCTTGAGTGGCATGTTGAATTTGAAGCCGTTAAATTGTCCGTTATTTTACAAGATTGTAAAGATTTGGACGAAAGCATCATCCAGCAAGCCTTGGAAACAGCGAATCAAAGCGCATGGCATGGATTTTTTATGCGTGATGGTGTTGGGAATATTGCCTTTAAATCCATTGTGAAATTGGTTGATGATTGCCCGATTGCAAGTATGGGCTTGATTGAAAATGCGGTTGATAAAGGGATAGAGGAGGCCGATCGTTTATACATCGCCTTATCCTTGGATAGTGCCGATAAWGATTCAATGTTCACGGATGAAGAATGGAAGGTTGAAAATCTCGCCTYGATGTTCTCTGACCCTCAGGGGAACGCTTAATTTTTTAATTAAACTGTAATATCAACAATAACGCCGCGCTCAACAGCCGGTGTAAGTTGGGAATCGCTATTCTCTGCGCGCTGAGCCAGGATGCTTTCGGCGATGTCTTGAAAATTCTTGTTTTGGCTTTCGTTGCTTTGCTGTGGCGCGGTTGCTTCGGCCGCACGGTTTTGTTGAGGTTTGTTTTCCTGAGCGCGCTTATCAGGAGAGTTTTGTTGAATGCCCGCATTTTGTTGTCCTGATTGCAGGATGTTATTTGGAAATTGTGGTGCGCCACCAGCTTGATTAATCATCTTGTAAAACCTCAATTATTTTCTTAAATAGTGTACAGCGTACAAAGAAAAAGTAAAGAAAACCTTACCAAAAGGTTAATTTTACTGTGAATTGAATCCTCGATTAAGCTCGCATTAATACTTTTGTAATCATTTCGTGGCAATAATAAAAGATATAAACGAATCGAGAATTGATTCATCATAACGAAATTCCAAAGCAGAATGTGAAGGAGATAGGAATAACCCGTGGGGACGGGAAGGGGACAAATTGGCTTATAAAGACGATAAGTATTTGAACAATACAAGGGACGGATCTGTGGAAACACCAGATCGGTTTGATCCTTTGCTTGTTTGCCTGCATGACAGCCTCAAGGCCTATAGCGGCGCAAAAACCAGCGGTCCTATTGAACATAAGGGGTCTTTCGAGCATCTTGTGCATTCTATCATGGCGATTTTGGACGCCAATTTAAGCGAAAATGAAAAGATTTTAACGGCGGATGTGTTGATTGCACTTATTCGTCAGGCAGAACGTGATTTAAGATCAAATTTATCCGAGCGTTTGGCGCTTCGTGAAAATCTTCCTGATTCATTGCTTCATTATTTGGCCTATGGAGAGATCGATATTGCCGAGGCCGTCTTGCTTTATTCACCATTATTGTCTGAAACAGATCTTTTGTATGTCGCGCAATCAAAAGGAAAAGAACATTGGAGAGCCATTGCGCGCCGCGCAGATATTCCAACATCCGTGACAAAAAGCCTTTCAGTAAAGGAGGATGTGCAAACGCACCTAAATTTATTGTACAACGCATCGATTGATGTYGAACCAAGCGCATTAAAGGCCATGACGCCAAGCGTTCGTGAATCAAATGAATTTGCCGAGGAATYGGTGTCTTATAAAGGATTGTCAAAATCAGTGGCGGTTTCGATTTATTGGCATGTGTCAGTTGCTTTGCGTCATGTTGTTGCGCAAAAATTTGCAATTAAAGATCAGGATTTAGATAAAGCCTTGGAAGATTCCGTACAGGATTTTTCCGATACAGCCGAGCATTTGAAGAATTACGAACCGTCATCATTGATGAAAGAGGTCGCAGGTCAATATAAAGCGCAAAATAGAATTACAGATGACCTTCTTATTCAGGTTTTAAGGCGTCGTCAGGGTCGTTTCTTTATTGCGTTATTTGAATCGCGCTCACAGCTGTCGCCTACAACGATTTATGAAATGATGAAGCAAAAAGGCGGACAAGGTCTGGCCGTATCGGCGCGCGCATTGAAAATATCAAAAGAAAATTTTGTGTCTCTTTTCTTATTGAGCCGTACGATTATGGCACCATCAGACATCGTGGAAGCCGCAGAAATGAAAATGGCCATGCGTTATTACGACAGCCTGACCTATAAAATGGCCAAAGACATTCTGTCTGGATCTATTGCACGATAGTTTTATAAAGTTGCCCAACGCGCAAACGATTCGTCGGCGCCAATCCATTGATCAAACGAAACCGATCGAGGTTTAWCYMKWMWYTAAAKKSWAATWTTTTANNSASANYKYGRMGANTGWRWMWMCKGCNTTANYAANSYKWWWTTTRMKMRWTTTAGGTTTAAATCGAGATTGATCGGCGGATGTCATCTGTCTGAAACTATTTAAAGATGCGGTTAATGTATTTATTTCGGCCGCTTGTGTGGTGTCAGGGATGATTTGAGTAAATGTGAACACGGTATCTTTATCCCACTCAATGGCCGTTATTTTGATTGTGGACGATTTCTTGTTCACTTGAGTTTTCTTGCGTGTGACTGTCACCGTATTTAGGCGAWTTATTTTTGTAACATTCGATATTGTGATTCCTGAATAATCACCTTTGGCAATATTTTGACGGGCGAAATCCATAATAGACTGTTCAGGTTTTTTTGTGTCACCTTCAAAGATCATAACGGCCCCACCGCCGCGCTGTCTTGAGGCCGCAATGAATGATTTTGAAGAATTTTCCGTGTGGTAATTTTGAGGGACACGGAACATAAAGCCTAATTTTGGGTGAACGAAGTATCCGCTATCGATAAAGCCCTGATCCCCTGTGTCACCATAGGTCATGCCGCTAATCATTTGCATGTATTTTACCTTGTTGGCTTGGCCTTTGGATGTGATTTGTGCTGTGGTTTTCTTTGCATCAGCAACACGTTTTGCCGTCACTGGGTGGGTGGATAAATAATTTGGAATAAGGCTTTTGCCTTCTTTCCCTGCGGATTTTGCACGGAACGATTTCTGGCGATCCATGGTTGAAAGGAAACGCGGGCTTCCTTTCACATCGTATCCAGCCTTGTTGATATAACGAATTCCAAGGTTGTCTGCCTCGCTTTCGTGACGGCGAGAGTGAGAGCTTAGATAAAGATTTGAACCAAGGCCAAAGGCTTGGCTTGCGGCCGTTGATTTTGTTGCAATGGAAATCGCCATGCCGCCAATACCGGCCAAAACAGACTGGCTGTATCTTTGTGCGCTGTGTTGCCCTGTGACGTGGCCAATTTCATGGCCGATAACAGATGCCAGTTCCGCCTCGTCATTGGCATACATTAATATCCCGCGTGAGATATAGATATATCCGCCAGGAAGGGCAAATGCGTTCATGATGGGTGAGTTTAAAACAGTGAATGTGTATTTAACATCTTTGCGTTCTGTATGCGGGACAAGTTTTTCTCCGATTGATTGGACATAGCTTTGGAGTTTGGCGTTTTTTGTTGGTCCGCCAAATTCTTTTATAATTTTGCTGTGTTCTTGCGCGCC
>NVSI01000020.1 GCA_002401195.1 Alphaproteobacteria bacterium | reverse complement strand
TTAGCCAAGGCGAAAAAATTAAAATCAAAAAATCCGGCGGATTTTATATTGGATCATATTTCAAGCGGTATGGCTGAATTGGTGCGGTCTTTATATATGGCGTTGGAATTGCGCGATCCTAAGAAAACATCCGGTGGGCGCGTTGTCACGGTGACATCCACATTGCCGAATGAGGGGAAAACAACGACATCGATCTGGCTTGGCACTGTGGCGGCAAAAAATGGTGATAAAGTTTTGGTGATTGATGCGGATATGCGCCGCCCGTCCTTGCATAAAAAATATGAAATTGGAAATGCAAAGGGCTTGGCGGATTATCTAAGCGATCGTTTACCGTTGGAGGATGTGATCTATGATAAACATCCATCAGGCGTGCATATCATGACCAGTAAGGCGATCCCGACGCATGCGCTTACATTATTAACAAGTGACCGTATGGAGGCAATGGTGCGCCGCACACGGGATATGTATGATCTTGTTATTATTGATGTTCCAACGGCACTTGTCTTTTCGGATGCTCGCGTCATGGCAAAATTGTCCGATAAGACATTTTATGTCGTGGAATGGAAAAAAACGCGGCGGGATATCTTGATGTCTTCCGTGAAACAGTTCACAGACATGGGATATAAAGACTTGGCGATTGTTTTGAACAAGGCCGAGGTGAGTCACCACATTGAAAACAAAAAAGGAGATATGGCGTACCTGTACCAAATGAATGACCTGAAATAGGTGGTTAATCTATTGAAAGATAATGATTTTTGATTTTATTTCGAATTTTAACTAATTTTTAAATCTGATTAATCATAATGGACATATTACTTTTTATAGCTTTACGGCTGGAAAAATAATAAAAAGAGTATTAAAAAACACGGATTTCCTTGCAAAAATATGGAATTTCATGTTTTAATCAAGGGAAATAAAGGGTGCCAATAAGGCGATAAAATGAAGCAGTTTGATTTTTTATATACAAAGGTTTTGGTTCTGATTTTAATGCTGATTGCGTTAAATCCAGGAACCGCGCATGCGGGCGGAACTTTGGGTGATATGTTTGATCGGATACGCGAAAACAGCTCGAGCTTGCCTGATGTTGTCTCATTCGTGTGTTATATGACTGGGTTTTTGTTTGCGGGTCTTGGGATTTACAAATTAAAAAACCACGTTGAGCATGGGCCGCAATCGGTTCCTTTGGCTGATCCGTTAAAGATTTTGTTGACGGGTAGTATCATGTTGGCGCTTCCATCAATTGGGGTGGCGATGCAGGAAACCTTCGGAGACGAAGGCGACGCGCAAGAAATTGGTTGGACACCTGATACGGGCGCCGTCAGCGGCGGTACCCTTGATGGTATGATGATGAAGGTCATGGAAAACGCCTATGTTCCATTTGTATCTTTATTAACATTCTTTTGTTTTACGGCTGGGGCAATATTATTGGCGGTTGCGGTGCATCGTTTCACCAAAACGGCTCAAGAGGGCGCGCGCGGTCCAACGGGCCTTGGGACAATGGCGACATTTATGCTTGCGGGCGTTTTATTTTCGATTGCGCCATCGGTTGGAACGTTTACAGAGACAATTTTTGGTGGACGCGAGTCGATGACGACTGTTGATTTCTTGGCCTTGTCTGGGGGGGATGCGGACGCAAAACGACATGCAGAAAATGTTGTTGTGTCAATTCTGGCCTTTATGATTATTGTCGGGCTGATCAGCATCGTACGAGGATTTTTTATTTTGCGGGGTGTCGCCGAAGGGACCCAACAAATGACAATGATGAGTGGCTTATCACATATTATTGCAGGAGCTTTATTGGTTAATTTCGGACAATTTGCCAATATTATACAAGAGACTTTGGGTTTAACAGGAACTGGGTTAAACTTTAGTTAGTGAGTAAATGGTTATTAAATTAAAAAAGGAGACTACAGCCATGATTAAATTTTTAAATGAAAAGACACAGAAAATGTCGGCGGCGCTTATGACGGGTGCAATGGTCGGAACATTTGGTGATATTGGGGATGCTGCTGCAAAAGGCGTGAAGGAATATTCCGAAGCGTTATCAGATAAGGTCGCACCTGCGACTGAGATCGTTGCATTCATGTCCTATATGGGTGGGTTTGTTTTGTCTGCTCTTGGGATTGTGGGTTTAAAAAACCACGTTGAAAATCCATCACAGCACCCCATGAAAAACGGTTTGGCCAAACTTGGTTTTGGTGGAATTTTATTGGCGCTCCCTCCACTTGTCGAGGCAATGCAAGGGACTGGCGACACTGGATCATCTGAGATTCAGATGAAGGCGTTTGGTGCTGGTGGAATTACTGGTGGCTAAGTCTAATGCCCTCTAATTTATTACCGATAGGGTTGTCCCTATCGGCACAGATTTTACAAAAAACAAAAAGGCAGGGGAGCGACGGAACGGTTGCTGCCCCGCTTTCCTTTGATCCCAATGCGGATGAGGCAACGCGAAAACGTGTGTTTGAGCGCGATGAAAACGCGTGTCAATATTGCGGGTTTGAATCGAAAAAATTTCAGGTCGTTCATGTAAAGGACGGCAACCCAAGGAATACCGCGGATAATAATTTGGTGACATCGTGTATTTTTTGCCATCAATGTTTTCACATTGATCAGGTTGGAGGCATGAAGTCAGGCGTTTTAATTTGGATGCCGGAATTATCCCAAGCACAAATTCACCATCTTGCACGTTCTCTTTATGTTGCACGTATTACGCAGGGGCCAATGGCCGAAACAGCGCGTAAAAGTATCGAAATGGTTATGAAACGCCGTGAAGAGGCGATTGAACGTTTAAAAACGGATGATCCGAAAATTTTATCATTGGTCATGTCTGATTACCTTGATCGTGGGCAATATAAAAAGGCCATTGAAAAATTGGATGGGATTCGTTTGTTCCCTCTAGATCGTCGTGCGATTAAAGAAGGCGATCTTGAATTCAATCAATTCCCACAAATTTTGGCGTATTGGCGTTCAAAAGACGGGCCTTTTGGGCAAATGATGCCTCAAGGATGGCTTGATCGCTATCAAGAGCTGAAACAAGCGGCTTAAACTTAAAACTTTTCATTATTAATCTTCTTTTATGGTTCACGCGCGGGCGAAGCTTCATTATACTGTTTTGTAATGAGCGCATTAAATAAATTTTTATCACCTTTTKTWANYAYTGKCKWWWYWRCCAATTGAATCGTTTATCCGCCTTGAAACGGCCGATAATGAAACGACTTTGGTCGCCGAAGATGGGTCGTTGGTTAGCTATTTAAAAGTTGATGGAAGCCGCCAGATCATTGGCTCGGAAGAGTATAATCATATTATCGAATCGGCAACGCTGAAGCTGGGTGCGCGTTTTGACCGCCCAGGTCATGGATTGCAGATGTTTTTTGCGCGCAACCCTGCGCGTTCGCGGGCGATGACGGAAAAAATGATTTTCCCATCCAAGGTCACAGCGCGGAATATCGGTTTAGACATGGAAGATATTTTGGATGAGCGCGCGCGGCATCTCTCCCATTATTTAATCCATGAAGAATGTTATTATGTTTTATGGACGCGGCCGTCGATTTTATCCAAGAATGACTTAAAGCGCGCGGCCGAAGAACAAAAAGATAAAAACTGGGTGAATGCACCTCAATCTCAATTCCCGATGGCGGCTTTGGATCCTCTTCGCGCGCGTCACAAATCCTATGTTCAGGGGATTTTGTCAGCGATGGGCGAGCTTGGCATGCGGGTGGATTTGATGAACAGTCACGATTCTGTGACGGCTGTGCGTAATTGCATGTTCCCTGATCAGGCGAATGATAAGTGGAAGCCGATTTTGCCGGGTGATAAAATCCCTGTGCGTGCGCCGACAGATAAAATGGATATGTCTGAAATTTTGTGGCCACCCCTGCGTCAACAGATTTCAAACGCTCATGGTAAAATTATAAATAATCGATCTGTTCAAATTGGCGGCATGTTGTGGGGTGGTATTGATATGACCCTTGCGCCGTCTGATCCGTCCCCGTTTCCGATGTTGCTTAATCGTTTGTTCGAGGCGAATGTGCCCTATCGTATCTCATTTTTGATCGAAAGTGGCGGCGCCGAGGCGACGACGGCGAAAGCGTCAATTGCAACATTGTTGGCGATTACAAATTCTGTGAACAGAACGATTAAAAAATCACTTGAAATGCTTCAGGCGATGTCTCGATCTGAACCAGTGGTGAAGCTCCGCATATCGCTTGCGACATGGGCACCAGAGGGTAAGCAAGGCTTGCTTGAAGACCGCGTTTCGATTTTACAACAAGCCGTGGAGAGTTGGGGATATTGTCAGGTTTCCAACGTTGTTGGTGATCCTTTGGATTGTGTGATGTCATCGGCCATGGGGATTGCATGTGCATCGACCGCGCCGACGGCCGTTGCGCCTATGTACGAAGTTATGAAATTAATGCCATGGCAACGTCCATCCTCTCCGTTTGATAATGGGGCGTTATTGCTTCGCACACCGGACGGGAAAGTATGGCCATATCAAACGGGATCGACTTTAACGACAACGTGGTTTGATCTGATTTTTGCCCAACCTGGGGCTGGTAAATCTGTTTTGTTGAATACGTTGAATTTGGCGACTGTTTTGGCGCCGGGGAATACAAAGCTGCCTTTTGTGGCGGTTATTGATATTGGCCCTTCATCGTCGGGGATGATTTCCCTGATTAAAGAGGCTTTACCGACCGAACGCCGTCATGAGGCCGCGTATTATCGCCTGCAAATGACTCCGCAATATGCGATTAATCCGTTTGATACTCAATTGGGGCTTCGCGGTCCGACGATTGATGAGCGATCTTATCTGATTGAATTGATGACATTACTGTGTACGCCTCCAGGGGCGGACCGCCCGTACGATGGGATTCCGCAATTGTCTGGCTTGGTTGTTGATGAAATGTTCCRTTGGCGCCATGACGAAATGGCGAACGCCGAGCCGCGGCCATTCTTACCGCGTTTGGATGAAGCCATTGATGATGCGTTGAAACAATATAATATTCACCTGCCCGAAGATCCATATTGGTGGGATATCGTTGATAAATTCTTTGATCTTGAACAATATCATCTTGCGAATTTGGCGCAGCGTCATGCCGTGCCTGTTTTGGGTGACGCGATTACGGCAGCGCGCCGTCCACAAATTCGCGCACTTTTAGAAGAAACTCAAATTGGTGCCAGTGCGGAAACCGTGATTAATGCGTTTGAACGGATGATTACATCTGCGATTCGTGAATTTCCGATTTTATCATCGGTCACTAAATTTGAAATTACAGATGCCCGCGTTTGTTCATTGGATTTGATGGATGTGTGTCCTCAAGGGGATGAAACAGCCGACCGTCAAACCGCGATCATGTATATGTTGGCGCGTCATGCGTTGGTGCGTTCATGGTGGATGGCACCCGAGGCCTTGGAACATATCCCCGAGAAATATCGTTTTTATCACGAGCTTCGTATTCGGGATATTAGCGAATCGCCAAAACGTCTTTGTTATGATGAGTATCACAGAACATCTGCCTCGCGATCGGTTCGCGGGCAATTGGTGCGCGACGTTCGTGAAGGCCGTAAACGCGGTGTTCAAATTATTTTATCATCCCAGCTTTTGGACGATTTCGATGACGATATGGTTGATTTGGCCACGGGTGTTTGGGTTTTGGGTACGGCGATTTCCGATCGCGTTGTTGATAATACTCAAAAACGATTTGGACTATCGAATACGGCGCGGAATGTTATTCGCTATCGCCTGACAGGACCGCGAAGCAGTGGAGCCCCAGTTTTACTTGTTCTTGGAACCAATGATGGGCGTTATGAACAGCATCTTATTAACACGCTTGGCCCCAATGAATTATGGGCGCTTTCGACTTCGGCCGAAGATGTGGCCATCCGTAATCGCCTTTATACGCGCCTTGGCGCGGGACGTGCGCGTCAAATGTTGGCGGCGGCTTTCCCTGGTGGATCGGCGCGTGCGGAATTGAAACGTCGTGTATTTGCCTTGGCGGAACAAGGGAATGCCCAATCGGCGGCAACATCAAAAGTGGTCGAAGAGATCGTGGACGAATTGGTGAAGGGATCGGAAGATCGCGCCGAAGCGGAACGCCAAGCGCAAATCATGGGTCAAGAGGAATAGCGCCAATGCAAATTCCCAAAATCCTGGGTGACGTTACCGATCAGGATACCGAATTCACAGCCGGCCTTAAAAAATATCAGGAATTTTTATTCATTGGTCTGTGTGGCTTTGGCCTTTTGATCCTTTTTGTGATTGTTTTATCATTTTCTGGAGGCGCACAAGGCACATGGCGCTATGCGATTTGTAAGGTGTTCTTGGAACGCTATGTTGAATATCCGCCCAGCCTTCGCATTCTAACCGCTGGTGAAAAACAAACATCGGCGCAGATCGGATACATGTCCACGAATGCGTATGGATCACGTGAATCAGAACTCATGGAATGTTTTTATAGTATCACCGAAGACGGCGTCCGCCTGAACAGTGTCACGATCGAACGGGTTCCGATTGAGATGGAGGTGATTGAAACATTTAACACAACGATTGATTCAATCATTGGTCAGGAATCTTTGGATCGAACGCTTCCTCCGCGCTTGCCAACTGATTTAAATGATCTTAAACAAGACGAATAAATTTCAACATCACATTATAGGACTTTAAATACCATGAAATATAATAAACTTGGCCGTACAGATATGAAAGTCAGCCATGTCTGCCTTGGAACCATGACATGGGGGTGTCAAAACACCGAAGACCAAGCGCATGAACAAATGGATTACGCCCTTGAACGAGGTGTTAATTTTTTTGATACGGCTGAACTTTATGCCGTTCCTTTACAAGAAGAAACCCAAGGTTTGACCGAGAAATATATCGGGTCATGGTTTGCGAAAACAGGCAATCGTGACAAGGTTATTTTGGCATCAAAAGCCGCGGGAAACGGTCCTTCGTACATTCATGATGGTGTAAAACTTGGCCGTGATAAAATTAATACGGCGTTGGACGAAAGTTTATCTCGTTTACAGACGGATTACATTGATCTCTATCAAATGCATTGGCCGCAATATCCGTATCCTCACCATGGTGACCACCGGGCGGGTGACATTGATTATAAGACAATCAATACCGCCGAAGAAACAGACCGTATGCTTGAAATTTTACGGACTTTGGATGATGCGGTGAAGGCCGGTAAAATCAAAAGCTTTGGCTTGTCGAACGACACACCATGGGGTGTCATGAAATATTTGGAATTGGCCAAAGACCATAATTTACCGCGCGTCGCGTCCGTTCAAAATGAATTTTCATTGATGTACCAACATGATGATCCGTATTTGGCGGAAACATGCGTTCATGAAGACGTGTCATATCTTCCTTATTCGTCCCTTATGTGTGGCGCGTTAAGTGGAAAATATTTGGATGGCGCACGGCCAAAAGGCGCACGATGGTCACTTGGAATTGATAAAGGGCTTAATCAACGCGATACGTCTGCCGCTCAAAACGCGGTGAAGGCCTATATTGCTGTCGCTGAAAAACATGGTTTAGATGTGTGTCAGATGGCCTTGGCCTTTTGTTATCAAAAATCATTTATTACATCGACAATTATTGGCGCAACAACGATGGAGCAATTGAAATCCAACATTGATGCGAAAGATCTCGCTTTATCTGATGACGCGCTTTCCGACTTGCGCAAAGTTTATTGTGAATATCCAATACCATATTAAAGTTTACCCTTGACACGCCGCCTTATTTTTCGTTTATGAAAATACAACAAAAATAAAAAATAGGGTGGAGTAATGGCAAGTAAAACTGTTCGGGCTAATAAAAAGTTTCAAGAACTTTTAACAAGTATCCTTTCTTTATGTGTTGATTCAAAACAATACTCCGCCAGTGACATTGCAAGCGGGCTTGGCCTTAATTTTGAAAGAGGCGGCGAAGAACGAAAACTTGTAAGCGCCGCGTTAACTGATCTTGTGGGTTCCGCCCTTTTAACAAAATCCAATGGTAAATTTATCCGCCCTCATGATAAAGAAATCGATCCTGAAAAAGTGATCGTTGGTGTTGTTGAGAAAAAAAATGGCGATGTTTTTGTGCGCCCTGCTAACGCAGACCTCCCCCTTATTCCGCTCCATGCTTGTGATGCGCCTGATGGCCATATTGTCAGTGTGCGTCCAACGGACGCGTTTAACAGTGCGGCCGATGTGGTGTTTGACCACGGGGCGTTGGATGACGAAGTCGGGCTTTGTAAATTAACGGCCTTGTCCGCGGGAATTCCGATTGAATTTCCTCAGGAAGTTTTAGAAGAAGTTAAAAATTTAACGGTGCCGGAACCATCGGCTACACGTAAAGATTTTCGCCATGTTCCGTTTATTACGATTGATCCTGTTACGGCAAAGGATTTTGACGATGCGATTTGTGTGCGTAAAAAGGGAAAAAACTGGGTTTTGATGTCGGCGATTGCGGATGTTGATCATTACGTGAAACCTGGGTCGGCCTTACATGCCGAGGCGTTGAGACGTGGAAAGCCCATCTATTTTTATGCGCTTGTTATTGCGATGTTCCCTGAATTATTGTCCAATGGCATTTGTTCTTTGAAACCAAACGAAGACCGCGCGGCAGTTATTTTTACAACCGAAATTGATTCAAAGGGATCTGTTGTCCGGCATAAAATAGAGCGAGGATTAATTCATTCTCGCGCTCGTCTTCACTATGATGAAGTTCAAGACGCGATTGAAAGTAAATGCGATGTTGCAAAAGAAATCATGTCTTTACACAATCGTTATATTAAAAAACCGCGCGCTGCGTATGATATTTTGCGGGCTGAAAAGGAAAAACGCGGCGCATTGAATTTGAATGTTGCAGAACAACGCGCGGATTTTTCGGATGATACTGGCCTGACTTTTTCTTTGGAAAAAGGGAATGAATCTCATGGAATTATCGAAGAATTAATGATCCGTGCCAATCGTACGGGAACGGAAATTTTGGATGATCTTGGCGCGCCAGTATTGGCCCGTGTTCACGGCGAACCGAACGAAAAACGATTTAACGATAATGTGGATTATTTGGAAAAATTTGGGATCAAAGTCGATCAAGATTTATCAATTGGAGATCGTGTCCGTGATGTTGTGGCACAGGCCGAGAATAATAAAAATAGAGATGCAATCTGTCGTTTAATGATCCGAGTTCAAGCCAGAGCGAAGTATCAAGTTGGTGTTGGGCAACATTTTGGGTTGGCTTTGGAAAAATACGGACATTTTACATCCCCGATTCGTCGCTTTGCTGACCTGATCAATCACCGCCTTTTATTATCAAATGGCGCGGAAAAACACCCATTTTATGCGCCTGACAACCTTGAAAAAGTGGCCGAACATTTGAATATGACAGAACAGCGCGGTGAAGATGCGGAAAGAGACCTTGCGCAAAAGATTGCTGCCAAATTTGTTGAAAATAATATGAGCGAAGAATTTAACGGGGTTGTTGTGGCCAAGGATGAGATCAGCATTTCTGTGAAAATTTCTCACCCACGTATTGTGACAACGATAGAGGTGGAAAGCCCATCGAAATATAAAGTGCAAGATTCAATTTCGATCTTACCAAAACGGGCGAATATGATTACAGGAATCATAGAGTTTAAATTGGCCTCTGGTGATCAAAAAAATGCGACGTCATTTTCAAATGGCGTGAATGGCGCGGGCGTTCCGTACGCGAAGAAACACCCGCTTCCAAGAAAAAGAAAACATCGATCTATGGCGGTTAACGGATAATGGAAAACACGGCTGATTTTCAATCTTATTTTTGGCTTCGCGCACCTGCGGATGCGATTACGTTGAAAAAAGAAAAAAAATACGGCGATTTGAAAACATTATTTTCGACCCTCGCAAAAAGCGATAATAAAATCGCGCAAGGCTTGTGCTGTGAAAAATCAGAGGCCTTAAAAAGCGATCCTCACCTGACAATATTTGAACAACCGCGTTCACTCGAAGAAAATGGTGTTTTCCGATATCAACCGATCCAAGATGTTGAACAATTGGTGAATATGACGGGAATTATTCAGGACGTCGCCGCAGATTACGATCCGTTTAAATTGGGCGGCCGCGGTATGGAATGCCTTGAAAAAGGAACAAAATTTCATCTGGCTTTTAATTTCAATGATGAAGCCGTTGAAAAATTCCAAGATTTCCACCGGGATTTAATGGATGAATTGTCTGAAGAAAAAGTGTGCGATTTGTATTTACAAGATCGTGAACCACGTATTTTATTATCGAAGGCTTATAAAAATAGATTTAAAAAACATGATTTGAAGGCCGGCCAAAAAAGTATCAATGAACAATTTTATAAGCTGAGAACAAAGCCGATCCATTTTGACCGTATGATTTTAGGACAAGGCTTTTTCGATATTCATGGTCATCATCTGGCGTCGCGCGATATTTCAACCGTTTACTTTGATGAACGCCCTTTTGAATGGCATTGCGATGATCCGTTTGATAAAGAAAATAATCAATCATTGATTGCGGATCAAAAGGCGTTGAGAGAGATGCCCGACCTTAAATACCCTAACCAAATTCGCGCACAAGGTCAGGTAAATGCCCGCCCGCGCCCATTGCTTGTTTCATAAAAAATTTCTTTGCAAATGGTAATTTAGAAACGGCGTGAAGGCCGAATCTTCGCATCGCGCGTATGGGTGAAATATCACTTCCAAATAAACCGTTTAACCCGTCTGTGGCAATGGCCATTCCAAAATTATCGCCGCGGCGATTGGCCTGATAGGCCTTTAAGATTGATGCATCGCCTGGGTCTTTTGTATCTTTTAAATTCTCAGTCAGCGCAGCAATGTCGCGTAAACTCATGTTCAATCCTTGCCCCGCGATAGGGTGGATGCCGTGCGCTGCCTCGGCCACTAGGCACATACGATTCCCGATATAACTATAGGCTTTTTTAAGGGTTAATGGCCACGCGGCGCGTGATCCGATGCTAGTTATATTTCCAAAACGCGTCCCGCATCGTGTTTGTAATGCGGCGTTAAACACATCATCAGAACAGTTCAACCATTTTTCACTATCCGCGCGTTCGACGCTCCATACCACTGCGCTTTGGTGGTTCCCGTCTGCGTCATCGGTGAATGGTAAAACGGCAAAGGGTCCCTGGCTTCGGAAATGCTCCAACGCGACGCCATGATGCGGTTTTTCATGATTGATAAGGCAAACAATGGCGTTTTGGTTGTAATCGTGTTCCCATGTCCCGATCTGCATAAATTCGCGCGTGAAACTGTTTCGGCCATCGGCGCCCACGATGAGTTTGGCGGATAGGGTTTCTTTATTCGCAAGGGTGACAGTCACGGTATTGGCATCCGAATGGTCAAACGCGGTGGCGGATTCGCCTGTTAAATGGGTGATATTTTCATGGCCTTGAACGTGGCGTATTAATGTTTCGCGGAGGTCGCGGTTGTCCACGATCCAGCCAAAGGCTTCGGCTTCAATATCCGTTGTTTTGAATTCTAAATCGATGGGGGAATCTTCATCTAAAATCAGAATATCTTTGATCGGCTGGGCGCGCTCTTCCATGTCTTGCCAAATTCCTGCATGGCGTAAAACATTGCGTGATCCGTACGAAATGGCGGTTGTGCGAATATCGTATGATGCACCGGTTTGTTTTTGAATGTCGTCACGGTCGATGCATGCGACGCGCCAGCCTTGTTTTCCAAGAAGAATCGCAAGGCTTAATCCCGCAAGACCGCCGCCAATAATCGCGATGTCGTACATGGTGTTTTCTTTCATTCCCGCGCTCCAAATAATTTCGACCCTATCCTGATATGGGTGGCGCCATAATGCAAGGCCGTTTCGTAATCACGGCTCATCCCCATAGAGAGGTGAGGCAGTTTCAAATCACGCGCTTTATCGCGCATCCATTCATAATGTGGGGCGGAGTTGTCGTCATTGGGTGGAATACACATCAGGCCGATAATATTCAACCCCAAATCAATACAAAATGTATGAAATGCGTTCACATTATCGCGCGCGATGCCTGATTTTTGGGGCTCGTCTCCCACATTCACCTGAATAAAGCACGGCATATCGGGTGCGTGTGTATGTATGGCGCGTGCCAATTTCTCACGATCAACGGTATGAATACAGTCGAATAATTGAACGGCGTCTTTGACTTTATTGGTTTGCAAAGGGCCAATCAGGTGCAGGTCTAAATCAGGGTAAGGGGCGCGGCGATGTGTCCATCGTGATTGCGCCTCTTGAACGCGATTTTCGCCAAAAATGCGTAACCCTGCGTCTAAGGCCTCGATAATTTTTTCATCCGATTGTTTTTTGGATACGGCAACAAGGGTTGGGGTGTGGTCGCCGTATGAAGATTGGATCGATCGCAGCCTATCCGTAATCATGGAATTTACGTTTACGAATCCAAAGCCACGCGGGGCGACGCTTCCCAAGAATCCATGTTCGGAATGTTAAAAGAGCGGCGGAAAACACAAGGCCACGGCGTTCCAAAAACCAAAAGAAAAAGCAGAAAAAGAGAAACAAACCAAAAGTCCACATCCGCATATGCAAGATGAAGACAAGAAAGAAGAGCGCCAAACGCGCGTCAAATATAAAAAACCGAACAGGTTTCATACTGTTTCTCCAGTGCCAATCGGCTTGGGTTTCGATATCTACCATTTAAAACAAATCTCCTTATTTGGCGTTATTTAATCGTTATATAAACACCGATAGCAACAATGATACCACCGATGAGATGTTTAAGCTCTAAAATTTCATTCAAGAAAAAATAAGCGAATAAGGCCACGATAAAAGGGGAGGCTAGAAACATGATTTGATATTCAGTCGTGGGAATTTTTGCGATCGCTATGATGTACAGTAAAAACCCGACAAAGTTGATTACACCCATGGCGCAGGCCCATATGAACATGTCTTTGGATCCTTTTGTAAAGGGTGTCCAGTCATTGCCGGTGGCCATAATATAAACAGTTGAAATAGTCCCTAGTAAAAGAGAATTCGCCAGAATAACATAAGCGCCATCAAGGCCGCTGAGCGTTAATTTTTTTGTGATAGGAGTCAAAACGGCATAGCATGTCATGGCGATGAATGCCAAAAAATATCCAAAATTCATAAAACAGGCTCTCTCTTTGAAATAATGCGTTAGGGTGTGTTTTGTTATGACTTCTTTATCAAGAGTAACAAAAAATCAATGACCTGTTAATGATTTTCACGTACCATTTAGGCATTATTCTTATGAAGGGGATTATTCGATGTCTGAATTTCAAAAAGTTGCGGTTATTGGTGCGGGTGTGATGGGAAGCGGTATCGCCGCTCAGATTACAAATGCGGGTGTGCCGGTTGTGTTATTGGACATCGTTCCAAACGGCGCGGAAAATCGCAATATGATCGCGGAAGGCGCGGTTCAAAGAATGCTAAAAACCGATCCTGCGCCATTTATGTTGAAACGCAATGCGAAATTGATTGAATGCGGGAATTTAGAAGATGATTTGGATAAATTGGGCGACTGCGATTGGATCGTCGAAGTGGTGTTGGAAGACCTAGATATCAAGCACGCTACATACGAAAAAATTGCAAAACATCGTAAAAAAGGATCGATTGTGACGTCGAACACATCGACAATTCCATTGGCGAAATTAACGACAGGCATGGATAAATCCTTGGCCAAAGATTTCATGATTTCTCATTTCTTTAACCCGCCGCRATCATYTCATGCACAAACGGAAGATCACGTGATATCGCGCGGTATTCATCATTTTCAGGCAAATTCGACAAAAGAGATTTTGAAAGATAAGGCATTAAATCCACACCCACCAAATCGATCAACCCAAACACGCCTGTTTTTGGCACACCAATCGGTCGAGAGAGAACGGCATCCGCAACCTCGATCGGGACGTCTTTATCCAATAAAACATTCACAGCCTTTTGCATCCAAAATGTCAAAATACGATTCACAATAAACCCTGGCGTGTCATTACAATTCACAACCGTTTTTCCAAGGCGTTTATCACAAAATTCAGACACGATATCCACGGCTTCTTGGCGCGTGTCCTTACCTTGAATAATTTCAAGCAAGCGCATATAGCGCGGCGGGTTAAAGAAATGAGAAATCATGAAATCTTTGGCCAAGGATTTATCCATGCCTGTCGTTAATTTCGCCAATGGAATTGTCGATGTGTTCGACGTCACAATCGATCCTTTTTTACGATGTTTTGCAATTTTTTCGTATGTAGCGTGCTTGATATCTAGGTCTTCCAACACCACTTCGACGATCCAATCGCAGTCGCCCAATTTATCCAAATCATCTTCTAAATTCCCGCATTCAATCAATTTCGCATTGCGTTTCAACATAAATGGCGCAGGATCGGTTTTTAGCATTCTTTGAACCGCGCCTTCCGCGATCATATTGCGATTTTCCGCGCCGTTTGGAACGATGTCCAATAACACAACCGGCACACCCGCATTTGTAATCTGAGCGGCGATACCGCTTCCCATCACACCCGCACCAATAACCGCAACTTTTTGAAATTCAGACATCGAATAATCCCCTTCATAAGAATAATGCCTAAATGGTACGTGAAAATCATTAACAGGTCATTGATTTTTTGTTACTCTTGATAAAGAAGTCATAACAAAACACACCCTAACGCATTATTTCAAAGAGAGAGCCTGTTTTATGAATTTTGGATATTTTTTGGCATTCATCGCCATGACATGCTATGCCGTTTTGACTCCTATCACAAAAAAATTAACGCTCAGCGGCCTTGATGGCGCTTATGTTATTCTGGCGAATTCTCTTTTACTAGGGACTATTTCAACTGTTTATATTATGGCCACCGGCAATGACTGGACACCCTTTACAAAAGGATCCAAAGACATGTTCATATGGGCCTGCGCCATGGGTGTAATCAACTTTGTCGGGTTTTTACTGTACATCATAGCGATCGCAAAAATTCCCACGACTGAATATCAAATCATGTTTCTAGCCTCCCCTTTTATCGTGGCCTTATTCGCTTATTTTTTCTTGAATGAAATTTTAGAGCTTAATCTTCCAGATCACAAACTAAACATAACACAGCTCAAAAAAGTTCTTAAGGACAATCACTCGGAGATTCTAGTACACTTAAAAATATTAGATCAAACTGGAGTGACACTTCGACAAGATAGAAATGAAAGAGCACATAAAGGTTTCTGTAATTTAT
>NVSI01000019.1 GCA_002401195.1 Alphaproteobacteria bacterium | reverse complement strand
ACTTGTGTGTGCCGCACTCGTTTGAGCTGCACTAACATGCATAAGAAAAATCATAACAAAATTCAATATAAATTGTCTCAATAGACATTGTTTCCATATAAATGGTTTCAATCTAGATTGTTTCATTGTAAACCACATCTTTCAGTCCAACTTTCAGCCCATTCCTCGCAAACCTCATATACTTCACGAAATTTATACTTAATAACATAATGATCAAAAACCACGCGCCAACGCTCACCAATGGAATAGGTTTTTCCTATACCCCTGGCACCATGTGGAAACTCAATATTGTCATGTATTTGCTCTGTATGCACTTGTAAATAATCGGCCAAAAATATTCTCCATCCAGGCTGATTCTGATGCAAATGCCATCCCCATCTTTTCCTTTTCCACTTCACTGCATAACCAAGATCCTGAGCTTGGAAATAAATATCGTTACCAGAAATAATAGCTTCTTTTTCTGACCATTCTCTATATCTCGGACCTTTCTTCATGCAAGTCAGTGACACGCTATCATTGCAGTTATATTTATTCCTTGGCTCCTCGCAAAAAAATTGTTTATATTCTGTATTTTTCTGCTCATCACTTTTTATCTCAATATAATAAGTTGGTTCTTTTTGAACTGCTCCTTTGACTGTTTTGCAATTAAAACCTTCGCTGATTAATTTAGCCATAAAATCAGCACCAACCTTACGCATAGTCTCATCTGTAGCAGATACAATATCGTCGCTATCTAGCTTATGCATATGATTACCTGATTTTGTATAATCCGGCTCTAATTCATTCTCATCATAAAATTGATATTCTTTTGAAAACCTTGCCTGCCTGCCAGCATTATCTAAATCAGTTTCTCTAATAGAATTTAATTCTTTAGTCTTGGTCTCTACACTACCACTACCCTCTATCAAATCATGATTTGATCTAGACTGAATTTGACTGATTGCATTATCATTTTGTGCTTTCATCTTATGAAGTAATTCATCCTTATCTTCAATATGCTTATCAAATAAATCGGTTACTTCATTAATATTAGTTTGATGCCCGTATGATGCTGAAGGATGCGATATAACAATATATAGGATCATTATGATGTATTTATTCATTGAAGTATCCCTCTAGCATTACTTGCTAAATCTCCTCTAGATGCAAACATCTCGAGGGCTGCTTTGATTGTTATGCTCCCATGCACTTTATCAAACTTACTTAACTCGGTTTGCTCAGAAAACATAGAAACTGGCTTGCTTAAGACTATTGAAGGCACAGTTTTAATGTCAAAGCCCGTAAAAGCCTCATCATCTATTTGCATGGCACATTCATGCTTCTTATCTGATATATCCAGAACTAAATCTGTAAGCTTTCGAAAACTTCCACCTGGTAACCCACGAAAAACCAAAACTCCATCATAACGACTTGCTTCCCTAGCATAAGCCCTGAGTAACTGTCTTGGCATTGATGTAGATACAAATATTTGTAATACTGGTCTTGGCTTTAATACCGAGTCTCGCAAATTCGAATCAAAACCTTGCATTTGCATCATATCTTTAAAATTATCCATAACTATTTTGCGATCACGATCTGCTATTTCTTGAGCCCATTGCTGCGTAGCCTCATCTCCATAGGTAATACAAGCAGTGCAACTCACTATTATTAACATTAAAAAGCGCAACAATTTCGTTTCCTCCATATTACATAACTCCAATCTTGACCATCCCACGGATATTCTTTAAATGAACTATAGGCCATATCGCTTAACCCAATAGGCCAGCAACCCATAGCTCCTCTTGTGGATTTTGGGTACACCATCTGTAATTTGTACTGACTTTTCTTGATCTTTAGAGCGGTTTGTTTCTTGCAGATTTTACCGTTAATTTTGGCATCAGTTGTAGAAGTGGATTTGGCAAGACCAACTCTATGCATTTTTGCTAAAACTCTTGCTGTAAGTAGCGAACTATTTTGCACTCCTCCAACATGATCAGCATTAGCACCACTAAACGGATAAATATTTCCCCAACATCCACTACACCAAAAAAGATCGTCCCTTGGTAAATCAACGCTAGCACTCACGCAATCAAGAACGCACGCAGCTTGAGATGCCGGATTGCCAAATAGAAAAGCTTCTGGATTGAGCAATGTCTGTAGCTTCTCATCATTCCACATAGGATCTAGCTCAGAGAGATAAGCTACGTCAAAACTGACTTGCTCTAAACAGATAAGATCTGTGATTAATTCAAGCCAATATATAAGTGGATATATGTAATAATGAAGATGATAGAAGCTATTATGAGACATTCTACTCTTACCATGTGCTCTATTATATGTACCAGTATCTCTAATGTCATTGCCACCTAGATCAATACCAAGACCTACCATACAATATTTACTGCGAGTAACATCAACCATCCTAGCTGGTTCCCAAAACCCGAGTGAAATACCAGGAATTGGTATAGGCTGACCTCCTTTACTACAGGCACATAATGGTGATTTGGGATTCTTAGTATCCCTCTTAGCAGGTGAGCTACCACCACCAACTTTAAGAGGACCAATAGAAATTGGCAGCAGGCATGACCAACAAATATCCGTAATTGGATTGACGAACTTGCTCTTGCAAGTTACACTTGCTATCGCTGATGTTGGTATGATAATCGCTATTATTAGCATTATTACATACTGATATAAGTGTTGCAGCTGGTCTTTAGTTATCAATCTTGGCGGATACAAACTATAGACCAGCAATCGATGTAGGTGCTTCATTTTTTGATATTTTGTTTTTTATTAGTTATTTTCTCTGCATTATAAGAATCGCTAACTTTGCTAATAACTATATCGTTGGTAATTGCATTGACTATTTCATTAGCCTGTAATATTTCATAATATTTACAACATGCAAAACAACTGATTTCTTTGAGTTGCAGCAAAAAAAGATATAACGTAATAGGCCACAAAAAATAATATCCTATAGGATATCCTAACCATATAATTCCTACTTTACTTATTACTACTGTAAGAAATGATGCTAGAATTGAGATTGATCCTATAAAAGCCAATTTTATTAACTTCGTTGTATGATTTATCAGAGCTGCCAAAATTGAAACCAAACTCAACAACATCACATAATGTTGATTAGCGATTACCATATCGAAATTTTGATTGCTAGAATAACGCATACCAACCAATGACCAAATAAAATAGGTCATTACTACCACTAACCAGTTAGATGGTGACTGTAATATCTTTTGTATATAATTTTTAACCAATGCACTATTGCCTAAACATCTTAGTATATTCTTACATTTATTATTCATAATTGCCTCTATATTATTATTCATCTGTTGAAAAAAATTGACCCATCATCTCTGGATTAAATGCTCCAGAAAGAAAACTCATATCTTGATTTGCAAACATATTACCCATAGATCCCATAGAGCTATGCATAATTTGTTCCGCCTCACGAGCGCTTTGACCTGATATTGTTGATAATGCTAAAAGATCACTTATAAAATCTGTTTCACTATCAACTGATGCTGAAGAAACAGGTTTATGTTGCTGAGTTTCTCGTGTTACAGAAGAACTAGCATCCTCACGCAAATCCACTTGATCTAGTGCTTTTGACAACATATGATTAGTACCATCTGCAATGGCCTGAGCTTCCTTATTGGCATTGTGCATTTCTTGAGAGTTTGGAAAAATAGATGTATCTCCATATTCTGCTTGGCTCTGATAGGCTGAATTTAAAATATTATCACTAATACCTGGTATAATAGCATCCGCTTCTGATAGAACTTGCATTGTCAGCGACATGCTTTGTTGTCGATATGCAGCAAGTTTAGCCGGATCACTTTGCAATTCTGCAAGCATCTGATTCATGAATTGATTTACACCAAATTGACCAAATGAAGTTTCTTTTTCTTGTTCCACGAACTCTGATTTGGCAGATTCTATTGCTTCTTGTACTTCTTGTTGTGCGCCTGTTTTATCAACGCTAACTGGAGTTAATAGTGGATTGGTAGCAACAAAATACCTAACGAAATATGTAGCAAGCTCCTGCATTGATGCTGCGTCCATGTCTAACGGCATATAATGTGATTTTTTCTCACTAATCAAGTCAGGATCTATATTATACCTTGCTGCAACCTCCTCTATTGAAGTACCTTTGACCATTTGCGGCATATCACCGGGCTTCATTTTCCCTATTACATGCTCCCTTATTGCTCCAAGTATTTGAGTTGACTCTTCCGTAGTAAGGTGCCATGAATACAGACCAGCAAAACCTGTCAATTTGAATAATCTGTTTACAAAATCTGTGCAATTATTAAAAAATAAGTTATATGCAGTTTCTGGATCATCTTCCAATATCTCTATAGGTTCTGGAGTACATTTTAATGTATATGCCTTTATCCTATCTGTTGCATCTTCATTAATTAAAAAGGCCTTAGAAAATAGGATCCGCTCCTCTGGATGTTGTTCTTGATATTCCTTAGCGCGATCTAATCTAGCATTATTTACTTTGCATCCTTTAGGAAAAAATCCGTAAATTTCAGACAGTTCTGATTTCTCTCTTTGTATTTCTACATATGCATGCCCAGGAAATCCTATTTGTGATAATAAAGGTTTGATTAGTTTTTTCCCTTCTTCCTGTCTATATAGATCATGATGTATAATAAATTGATGCTTTTTCATTGTTTTACCTACTTTTTGTTAAATAAATGATTATTATCCTTACGCGGAACTAGTATTTGACTACGCAGCTCTCCTTCACTGCTAATAATATTAATTACTACGCATGTACTTTCATTTTTATATGGCCATTCGTCAAAACTATCACAATAAAGACCTCTTCTATAACAATGCTCACCATGCATGTTCTTAAGATAATGACAAGGTCTTTCGGATATTTTTAATATATTCCTTAAAATTTTTGGATATCGTAGAATATATTCATGGAAGTTTACCTGAATGCAGGGTTGATAATAATGACCTGATTGATATAAATAATCTTTTTCATTTGTTGGCAGAGTTATATAGTTTGTAATACCAATATTTGGTGATATGCAATAATAATATCTCTTTTCTTCTTCTCCTAARGATTTACTCCTAGCATAATGATGTTCAAAAATAAAATCGCTATTGTAGCTTTTTCCAGTAAATTTACATGTTACTTCTGTCCATTCTTCATCGCTAATAGGTTCAAGATCAAACCACTCATCTTGATCTATCAAAGATTCTCTTCTGAGGTCATCATAATATCGTCCATCAGGTAATCTAATATTACTTGTAATCACCTGTTGTAACTCAGTTATTTCCGACCCTCTATAACTACTTAAATGATCAGAAACCACTGCAAACAACAATATCCCTACTATGCTTAATACTAGTACAACAAAACCTATCGTTATTTTCCACCAGATATTAATCTTCATCTTCTATTTTTGTATAATTTTATCTCTTCTATCTTCAGCATTAAACCATCCTGCACTACAATAGCCGGACTTGCCTTAATACCGAATTTGCTTGTCAATTCTCCATTTTGATCAAAATATACCTTATTTATATGCTCATCTCCTAGCTCTTCTTTGAGTCTAAGCACACTGCCACCTACCAAAATCACTCGGTCTTCTACAATCTCTTTCTGATCCGAAAGCGGGTTATTTAATTGTGCTTTTAACCATGCAATTTGCATCTTCTCTCTACTATCTATAAAAAATAATCTTCTGTTTAAATCCATGTGCGCAAGTGGATTTACCATCGTACCTGCTCTGTGGAGTATCTTACCGCATGGAAGTACTGCGTCCTCATCTAAAATATACGTTGGGTCAAAGTGAAATACCCTACCCGTTTTAGCTGGCTTCACACCTTCAACAGGCTTAGGATTTTCCACTCTATCTTTAGCAATCGATATCATCTTTGATTGCTCTTTATCCATATCTACTTTTTGCAATCTCTCATCTATCATCTGCAAAAATGGTTGTTCTATAATCTGGTGCGTATGGCCTTTAACGCCGAAATCCTTGGCAGCAGAGGTGAATGCTGTTAAAATTAATGAACTCAGAATGATTAACCTGATATTTGAAGCCAATATTCTTTTTGTTGCACTCATTTCTTAATTATCTCTCTTAAGCATTTCAATCATCTTCTCGTGCACCTGCTTTGATACTGAAGTAACATTATTACCGTATATTTTTCTGTCAGCCAGTAATATGATTGTTCCATTCTTGGTCATAGATTTTTGTATTTGCTCTATATGTGTTATAGCCTCTTTGGGCTTGCCAAAAAACAACTGTCTAGTGTTTGCAGATTGGACTGATATCCTCTCTTTTTCTAAAGCTAGTATCTCACTTTGGGATATGTACATAATTTTCATATTTTTAGTGCTATAGAAATTTACTGCATAAAAACTACTTCCTGCAATAATTAATCCAAATAATATATATTTGATGAAACACCATTTTGATTTCGTTGTTGCTTTCATTTCACTTGTTCTAGTATCTTGCATTAGATTTTATCTTGATTAAATTATCCATTATCTGCTCCATTGGAACTCCTTGATCTTCTTGCTTCTTGATAAAATTAAAATCCCCACTCTCTGTTGAAAATACAGCAGAGCTAAATGGATCTAACATTAATCTTCCAACAACATCGATATTGCTAGAAGAAAGTAACATCTCAGAATATTTACCTCTCTCAAATGAGAGTGATTTTAATAGCGATACTTTTTCTTTAAATTCAGAATGTGCTTCAAAATCAGTGAAAGATCCTGGTGGGAGATTTACCTTCCACGCGCTATTCTCAAAGATAGCTTTGCGGTGATTATTGTTATCTTGAATATCTCCACTGCTTTGAAGATCAGCAAAACATTGGGTGCAAACAACTAAACTTCCACCATAACGTCTTAAATTCCGCGCTATTGCTGCTAAAAAACCAGCACAATAATCAAGTAACATCCCTGCTTCATCTACAATAATCATAAACTTTTGAGATCTATCTCCAGTTAAGAATTGGCTGGTAATTTGCATGAGCAATGTTTGTAAAATTATAGCTATGAGTTTTTGTTGATCTTTTACATACTCAAATTCAAAAATAGTAATTGATTTATCAAAATGAGCTGCTTTCTCACCTGAAAAATACTTGCCAAACACACCAGACGGTGTATATGAAAATAAGCTTGTTGCAAATCGCTCTAATAGCTCTGAATCTGATTTTTTTAAAAAATCAACAAAACCTTGTAAATCAAGCTTGAAATCGCTTTCTGTTACAGCATCCTTAATTGCCTTCTCCAAACTTGCAGATTCATACTCACCAATAGCTCCGCACATAATAGTAAGCAGTTCTTTTGCGCATACCACTAACTGGTTAAATTCAATCTCTTGCATGCTTGCACTCAATCCAACAAAAGGATTAATAGTAAAGCTCGATAATGCTCCAAACTCTATAATTTCACCACCGAGTAATTTTGCAAGCGGCGCATAACTACCTCCAATATCAAGAATAAATACTCTCGTTCCAGCAGACAACATCACATCTGCAAGACATTGCAAAAACACAGATTTCCCAACTCCAGACGGACCAACTACATTGATATTAAAATTCCCTGCACCAATTCTGTGATATGGATTCCAGTTAAATATTTGACCACGCCTGCCAATAAATGGCACTCCTGATAATGGAACTCCGTACCATTCACCGTGTATTGGCAATTTTGCTACTACTTCAGAAGATAATACAGGCCTTACTAACTTCTTCTGCCTTAATTCTTCCCAAAAATTAGCACCATGCATTGGTAATGAGCCAAGTATGGCTTCTAAATGGAAATAATCCAAATTGGTCAAACTCCAATCATTACCGCTATATTGAGTAATGATTTCTGCGCAACTCTCCTCTATATGCTCTTCTTTTGCACTTAATATTAAAGTCCAGCAATCGCTTAAAATATTATCTTCCGTTTCAAGCCTATGAATAATTTCTCGCCACTGACCAGCTTCTTCGTGCAACGCCTTGTTATGACGTGAGTATGGACGCTCTGCTGCATCAATTATTCTCTTACCTCTGCTGGTAAAAGTTTTTTTAGTTTTATGATCATTAGAAATCGTATAACTTATTACAAATCTTGCAGGTAATGGTGATTGCTCAACTCCTCCAAGCAAATTTATATTTTGCAACAATGACCAAAAATCTGGCATACCAGTCATAGTAAAGGCACGATGAGCCATATTGGTCTTGGTATTTACAAGATGATGTTTTTTATTCTGATAATAATGACCNWACANANAWGCANNGATTWWKAWKMWRMTMKRAYNTNGMTGTNASATTWWWWGWTANRSATTAACTCCTGGCTCAAATTCTAAAATTTCGCGGCATAGTCTGATTAAACTCTCGATACCGGCAATTTTTGGCTGTAGATTTAAACTATTCAACTTGGTTATTAATGTTTTTCGAAATCTGCTAAGCTCACTAAGTGCTGACTCATTACAATTTCTACAAACAGCACTATAGGAAATAAACAACCTAAATGTTCTTGGTAATTTCTTACCGCTATTATGAAAATTAGCAGCTGCAATACGCAAATATTCTTGTCTCTCTCGAGTAATTCTTTTTAAAATTGGATCGGTATTGCTGCGCCCTCTGCCCCAAAATTCTAAAAAATCCTCAATGTCAGAAGATGCAATCATCAAAAATTGTAAGAATCCACCAGCAGGTAATTCTTTGGCAAAAAATTGATTAAGATTTTTTACCACCAAATCATTTACACCAACTAATGGACAGATCTCCAATAAAAATCCAGCAGCAGATTCAGTGAGTAAAAAATTCTCTGTTTTTGGATCAAAATAGCGATAGCTCAAATAATTCTTTAAAGCCTCTGCACCATTTAAATTATTCTCAAATAATGCCTTTTTGCAACGTCCAAAACTCTCCATATCTGTTCTTTCGAACCCTATTACAGAAGCTGCTTTATTTGCAAAATCCTCATATATACTTTTCATTTGTTTACCCAATTAGAAATATAAATATTAGAAATATAAATTCTCATCATCAATTTTCTCTGACTCATCATTCTGATCATTATATTTTCTGGCTTTATCTTGAGTTTTTAACCTAAAACCATCTTGATGAGATAGTGAAGAGCATCGCTTTCCGCTGCATTTTTTATCCTTATAGACTTCCTCTATCTTACCTGAATCAATTTGCCTATCTATCTCCGCAAGCATAGTGCAGCCAAGCCCCTTAGCATCTCCACATTTGAATTTATTTGGATAGGTTGAACAAGCTGTAATACTYAATAAAACTAAACTGATTATAAATATTCTAATTTGCCGGATCATTTCCCTACCCTCTCTGCATTAATAACTTCATGAATATCTACAGAACCAATCTCTACAGATTTGGTAAACATCACATCCACTTTAGTACCACCTGGAACCAAAATTACTGGCGATATATTCTCAGCAAGCTTGATATGATAATCTGCCAATTTCTCAGATGCGCTGCTTGCTCCTCCCAGCAAGCCATCCTGTGCCATGTCTTTCATACCTCGTTTTTTAGTACTGGCTCCAATTGCAGTAATATCCAAACTATTTTGTCCATTTGCTGTATTTGCAAAACCACTCAATAATCCGCCTATGAAGGCATTTTTTAAATGCTTCTCAGACATAGACACCACGGTGCCGCGTATACCATTTGCTCCATCATCTCCGTAGATCACACCTGAAACTTTAGTAGTCGTAATAAGCCCCGCCCCCTTATTTTCACATACTAATTCCTCTGCTCTGATAATCACCCTCTCCGATGAAATATCGCCATAGCAGCTAGCTAGCAACCGGCATTCTTTTATATCTACTGCAAAATCAGCTGGCAAATTACCTCTATTTGTCAGTTTGATAATTACTGGAATTGGCTCAGATGCTGAATTAACTGAGGTAGAAACTGCTATACCGCCAAGCAAGTGACCACTAACATAACTCGTTGCTAGTATGTGGTTAAACGATGATACTGGTGGCTTTGTTACTTCTGATTTAGTTATTGCAGTAATGCCTAATTCTGCAGGCAGAGCTATCTCATTATCTTCACGAGAAAGTGAGGCAATTTCTGTTTGAATATTCTGATGATTTGCTTTAAGACGATCTATCTCACGCAAAGAATAAGAAAGGCGGGCTTTAAATTCAGTAAACTCATTATTTACCTCTTCCTTACTGCTTTCTTGGCTCTTTATTAGAGTTTGTTTCAATAAGGCTATTTGCTCTTCCCTAGTCTTCCCCTCTGTTTCAATGGATTCTTCAAGGAAGTTTTGCCATTTAACATCAGAACCAGTTACATCAGTTGCAAGCTCTATGTTGTTATGTTGCGATACAAAATCAGTATCATTACTAACTTTAGATGCTTCATTATTAGATATAAATAAAAGCATTACTACGAAAACAATGAATCCTAATAATAATACTAATATTAGATTTAGCCATTTCTTCCGAGTTATTTTCTTTTTGCCCTCTGCCTTGTCACTACCTACAAAATATTTCTTTATTTTCTCAAAAAACTCTTCAAATTGCTTCTTAAAACTCTGCATATTATTTCTCAACCAGTTTTTGAATAACAAATACAGTGATTATCTGTTTTGAGCTAAGAACTGATGTTTTAGGATAGCTAGTTTGAGGATTATCAAATCTCTTTGCAAATTCAGAAATGTCTAATATAACTTCCTTTTTTGTAGGATTTTTTACTTCAAACACACCGCCAGTTAGATTTTTATACTTATAGATTTTAGTGTGGTTAACTGTTAGCTCTCCTATATTTGCAAGCATTTGCTTGCTATTTTGAACGTAATATTTATCAACTACATTATCTTTCATAGCACGTAGCATATGAGAGATTTCTTTTTGCTCCCTATGCTCTAAGATCAAAGTATTTGTACCATCAATAATAATTGATCGGCCTTTGATGTTAGCAACGTGTAATTCTAAATCCTGCACATCTCCTACATTATTTTTTATACTTAACTCGATTTTTTCATCTATTTTAGCAAGTGGCATCAAAAATATATTTGTTCCATCTTCGTCATGCTTTAGGCGGAATGTACTATCATCACCTGTAACTTGCACTATCTTGTATGGAGGATTCGAAATACGGTTTAGACCTGATTTAGAAATTTGGACCTGTAAAATCTTATCTGCTTTAAATGCATATGTTGCAGCACTAGCTGCTGTAATATTTAGCAAACTACAACAAATGACGAGCTGACAGATCATGCTCTGTTTTAATATTTTACTATGTAATATGTTATTCATTGTTATCATTATTTCTTTTTATCTTCTTTTGACTTCACTCTACTAAATTCTTTCAGCTTTAAATGCCCACCAATGTAATCAAAAGCGAGTAGATATTTTACATTTTCTTGCTCAAATCCTCTCTTCCCAAATGTGCTAGTGAGCATGCCATCTATTATGACTTGCAAATTTTTAGTATCTACTTGCATTTTTTTTGGCGCAAAGAATGTAGATATCTGAAACTTTTTATGCTCATCACTTTTTAAAGCAAAATATTCCTGTAATGATTTTAAACTATTCTCAGATCTTGTAGATACATGTTTTAGAATGATATTTTTCTTAGCATTAATAGTATCTGAAGTTAAATCAAGTAAGGCAGATGCAAATAATAACGCAGTTTCCTCCAAGTAGCTTTGCGACACTATGGAACCTTCCACTATTAAATCTTTGGTAATACCTGGAACCATTATAACTCTCTCTGTAGTGCTAGATATTTTTCCAACTAGCAAAAAATTGGCAATGATCGCAAGTCCCATACAGCCAGCAAAAAAATTACGCTGACGTGTTATATAGATATTTTCTTTGTGAGCTTCAATATTTATCTGCATCTACATTATCTCCATTTACAAATGAACATTTAAAAAAAATACTTTAACGACGAATTAGGCAACGGTGTTTTTGATAATTTGGGAAAATACCAATGTATAAAACGCTGCGCCTTACCTCCATGCAGTGTTTTTGACAAAAAATCTCCAATAAAATATCCAGGTATAGCTCCGCCAACACTCCACATAAAACCAAAAAACATCATTGCTACAAGACAACCAACTAATCCGCAGATCACTCCAAGTAAAGCCATGCCATAAATCTTTACTTCCCCTCGAAGTGTTTGCCACATTCTTGTCTGCATATGCTTAACCTAAATGCAGAACAGTTTGTGCAAGCTTTACAGCTCCAGCAGTACCAAGACTACCAATACCAAAAGCTATAGCCTTTTGATACATATCCTGACCACGAGTTAAAAAAGTAGTCGCGCCACCAACTGCAAAGGCTATGAAACCTAAATTCTCATCAACGAGATTATACATTGGAGTCACTAAATTTGCCTTAATGTTTCCCACCTGAAACCAATCTGCATGTGCTGGGCTAATAAATCCAAAAAAGCAAATTATGCTCATATAACATGTGAATCCTAGATTATATTTGAAGCATGAAATGAGTCTTATCTGTAGTTCCTGTAGTTTTTTCATATTTTCTTATTAAATTTAAATTGCTATTATTGTTTTTGATGTATTGTCCGTACATCACTTGTCCTCTGATCTCAGAACACATTAGTATGTTTTTGGTGCATCTATGTATGCTGTGACATAGATCGAATAAAACCCCTATTTCCAGACATCAAAGCAAACTCATTGACGCCAAGAGATGATATCAAAAATTTTGTAATATTAGCATTCTCTCCCAATGCTGATATTAATCAGGAGAAATTAAATTTACTGATATTTGCACCATTGTCTAATTCTGATACATCACGAAGATTTTTAAATATTGATATGTGAGAAATAAGCTTTGTATTACACTGAGATATAATAAAGTCTGTAATATTTTGTACTGTACGAGTGATATTGATAACAACCAACTTGTTATCTTCAGTATGCAAGTGCTTCACCTGATTGATCATAAAGTTCAAAGGCGACACTGAATTGATTTGCAAATCATACTCCTTAAAACAAGATAAGATATGAGCTTTAAGCTTGGCTAGCTCAGTATCATCTGTTCCAATAATGCAGATGTTACCATCTTCAATAGGATCAGATGTTTTCTGTCCATTTCTGTCAAATGATAAAAATACTGCTTTCTTAGAATGGCTTGTGTCCTGTCGTTTAACAGAATTAGGCTGTAGGAATTTGATAATTTTAGGAGAGTCAAGCTTATGGTTACATTGCTGTGTGTCAGAAGGTATCTCTGATTGTAAAATGCAATTTTTGGATAAAATACTCTTGTCTTTTTGGATTGCGTGCTGTAGTTTCATGCCTAACCTCGAGATTAATTAATATTAGTTTTGTTGGTGTTTTCAGCGGATATCAGACGTCGAAATCTTGGGTATCCGCTGAGGTAATTTTTTTATCTCTGTGTTTCTTTTGTTATAACTTTCATTTTTTGTATCTAATCATATTGTGTTCATTTAGATTTATACTCTACCTAACGTACTTAGTTTACAACGAAGACATGTTGAGTTGAGGCGGGTCTATAACGTACTCATTAAGCCTTAATTATAGTCAATCAGTTAACCTCCACGGGACARGCCCCGTGGTATCTAGTAGGCTAAAGCCTAGTACAAACTACGTTTGCCCTAATAATTAGGGATTACTACATCCATGGGACAAGCCCCATGGTTTTGCGTTTGCATAATAAAATTTCTTGCTAAAATATGCTTTTTACTATAATTATTTATTCTAACATAGTTTGTTGATATACGAATATTTAAATATCTTATATATGGATATATATACCCATGGATATTTATTGTCAAATGTTTAATTTTTTATACAAGTGAATGGTAGTAATATGTCTCACGTCGTTATTAAGGAGAATATTAATAGACTCTTAAAAGAAAGAAGCTGGAGAGTGTCTCAACTTGAAAACAAAATTGGGCAAGGTAGACCAATTAAAAACATACTTAGTGGAGCTTCAAGCAATCCTACGATCGAAGTTTTATTACAAATAGCACGAGCGTTTAATGTTGAAATTCAAGACCTGCTGATAGACCATAACGATATTAGCACAGTTAATTTAGATCTTCTTTCGGATACTTATAAAAAAGTTATCAAACAACTTTATCCAATTTCTAAATCAGTAACTCTTACACATAGTAATATTATAATGATTGTTAAAGAGTGCTATGAATATTCTTTAAAATTGAAATTAAATTCAGCTGATATTAATTTTATTAATTGGGTTATACAACAACATTATAAATAGGTGGTTATAAATCACATATACCATTAAGCTCAACGCTTCTTCGGTGTTCTGGGCCAAAATATTTAATCAGCAGTTGGTAAAAATAGCTACATTCAACTTTACGGCTTAATGTATCGTTTAGTTTTAGAGAAGCTTTTACTCCGTTAGATAATAAATAGCTAATATTATCCATATTACCAATATTACGTTTGTCATATATATTCCAGTATATATTTTTTGCTATTTTGTAATTATCAATAGCAGATTTTGAATCATCTAAAGCTGTTTGAGCATCTGCTTTAGCTACTAAAGCAGATGCTAGCAATACGTCTATTGACTTTTCTAAATTATTGTTATAATTCCCTCTTTTTTCGTTTATTAAAATACTCACTGCCTCTGTTGCATGATCCAGCGATTCTATTCGCTTACCTAAACCCAGTTCAGCTCTAGAAAATTCTCTTAGTATTTGAGACAAAATTATACTTGACACTTGATTTCTTTTTTCTCCTATATACTGATACAAAGTATCGCTGATAATCTGGTGAGATTCTTTGTATTGCTTCATATAGTTTAATATAGTAGCTTGTGTTAAATACTCGGGCGCTAAATGTAAAGAATTTTTAGTACCAATAGTCTTGTTTATATCACGAGTAACTAAGTCTAAAGCTTCTTGGTAACGCCCTTCGGCCATAAATATTTTTGATTTATTATATTCTACTAAGCCAGCACCTAAAAATGTTTTTAAAACACTTGGTCTACTCTCCTCTGCTTTTTGAGTATTTATTTTGGCACTTATAACATCACCAGAATTAATATATATCAGAGCTTTAATTGAATAAATATATGTTTTTAGCTCAAAGTATCCTTTGATACTTTGAGAAATATTTTCTGCTTCTTCTAAGAATTTTATAGATTCTTGAGCGGAATTATTTGCAACGGAGTACTCGTAAACTCCTACAAACCCTAAAAAACCAGAATATGCAGCTTTTACTTGTTTGTTACTAAATAATAAATTAATTTTTGCTTTATTTGTTTGAAACCAATCAATAATTTTTTTTGCTTTTGAATTTTGACGTGTACCTATTAAATAATACCATAATAACTTTTCTCTTAAGAGAATTATTTTCTCAATATTCATCTCTTCATAAAAAGACAATGTCTCTAATAATAGCTCCTCAATATCTGTCATAATTAGAAGTTGTAACCAAGAGTAATATTTAATGCTTCATCGCTAATATTAACAAGAGTACTACCAGTCGTACTACTTACAATATCTAATTCAAATTTTTTAAATTCGACTCTAAT
>NVSI01000018.1 GCA_002401195.1 Alphaproteobacteria bacterium | reverse complement strand
TCGACGACGACGTGTTCGCAAATGCATTTTGCGCGACCGCCATCATAATGAGCCCCGGTACCAAAAACTGCATATAGGGCACGCCCTCAATCCCGCGACCCGCCAGGCCATCAAAAGCCAATGTAAAAATTACATAGAACAAAAAGGTCGTCATCACTGGCGCGATAATCGTTTGTAAGTAAACAGACGTAAATCGGCCTATTTCTTTTTGAATCAACGTATAAATACCGATCCAATTTGTTTTTTCCATTGATGTTTTTGTGTTTGTTATCATATCATATCCTTTATGCGAAACGACAATACCAAGAACGACAAAAAGATCAAGGAAAGGAAAGTCCCTAAAAAGATTTCCGAACGATATTTACGCAACTCTGGCGAATATTACCTTAATCGTTTCCCTGCATCGTCCAATCATTTTATCACAGTTATGACGCGTAAAATCGATCGATCCTGCCATGAACACACCGATCAAGACCGAAACGAGTGGATTTCTCATGTCAAAGAAACGCTTGTCCCCTATTTTCAAAAAATCGGGTTTTTAAACGACACTCTTTTCGCGCAAGCCTTGTTTAACAGCCTGAAACAGCGTGGATTATCACGAAATGCCATTTACAGGCGTATGACTCTCAAAGGCCTTGAACGCGAACATGTTCAAAAGCTTATCAGCAATGGGGATGACGGAGTGAATGACAAAGAGGCCGTTTTGATTTTTGCAAAGAAAAAGAAAGTTGGAAAATTTCGCATCGACAAAACAACCGACCCAAAAGAAAAACAAAAAGACCTTGGGAAGCTTGCGCGCGCAGGGTTTTCTTATGAAATCGCGATGAGTGTTTTTTAATTTAAGACTTCTTATAGTCCGACAACGACGACACATTATCGCTTTGCGCTTTATCTGATTTTTTCTTTTTAACTGCGACGCGTTTTTCAGGCACAACCAAAGTCACCGTGGTCCCGATGCCTTTTTGGCTAAGAAGTTCCAAACGGCCACCATGAAGGCGCACGAGGGAATCAACCAATGTCAGGCCAAGTCCAGTCCCACTATTTGTGCGTGACAATGCGTTATCTAATTGTCCAAATGGGGACAACGCCTTTGGTATGTCCGTTTCATCAATCCCAACACCTGTATCCGTAATAGAAACCCGAAGGTCGCCCTGCCCGTCATATTCTGATGAAATTGTAATTTTACCGTCTGCTGGTGTAAATTTAATCGCGTTTGAAAGTAAATTCATGATCATTTGTTTAAACGCCATTTCCTCGGCCACGATTGACGGTAAATTTTGATCAATAATATTCGTTACATCAATATTATTCACTTCAATTTTGGCGGCCAATAAATCAATGCATGTTTGTGTTACCCCGCCCAAATCAACAATCGATTCGCTTAATTGGCGTTCGCCTGCTTCGATTTTAGATATTCCCAAAATTTCATTAATCACAGTCAGCAAGCGGCTTCCGCTGCTGTAAATATCTTTCGCGTAATCGACATATGGTTTTTGCTCAATTTCACCCAACGCCTCGCTTTTAATGATTTCAGAAAACCCAATAATCGCATTTAACGGCGTGCGTAACTCATGCGACATATTCGCCAAAAATTCAGATTTCGCACGGGATGCAAGGTCTGAATTCAACTTCGCCTCCATCAGGGCGATTTCTGTTTCTTTCCTTTGCGTGATGTCTTCGACGCTTCCTTCGTAATATAAAATCGACCCATCAACATCCGATACGGCGCGCGCATTTTCACTCACCCAAATCACTTCACCATTTTTACGACGAATTTGAGTTTCATGGTTCCGAATAAACCCATCTGAATGCATCGCTTTTTCATAGGATTTTGTATCCGCATCCGAAACAGATATATTTCGAATGTTGAAATCGCTTCCCATGATTTCACCTTCACTAGAATACCCCCATATTTCAACCAGYGCAGGGTTCGCGCTCATAATTCGACCATCCACAGAGACTTGATATATTCCACCAGCCGCATTTTCAACGATCGTGCGGTATTTCTTCTCGACCTCGTCCAAGGCCTTTTCCGCCTGACGGCGTTCTTCTATATCTGTGATCGTACCAATCACACGGTATTCGCCGTTCACGTCGCTGTGTGTCACAGAAAACGATAGATCAACTGATCGGTAAGCCCCGTCCTGCGTATGAACATGCGTTGTAATAAAGACCGTTTCTTGATGACGTAAAAATTCAGAAAAAGAGGTTCTGATCTTATCTTCATCGCCCTTGATGAAGAATTTGAACAAGTCTTTACCCAAAACATCCTGCACATCAATATTTGTGATTTTGCTCCACGCCGCATTGATAAATCGAATGTGTCCGGCTGAATCTACCTCGAACAAGACCCCTTCGATTGTATTTAAAACCGTTTCATATTCTTGTTCTTTGAGACTTAATTTCTTATAAAGCTCTTGCGATTCAGACATTTTGGACTGCAATGCATTATTTTTATCTTCCAATGCCGAATTCATAATTTCTAACTGAACGGCCTGTTTTTGGTTATTCCGCACATACAGCGTTCCAACGATCGTTAACGTCGCGCCAAACAGCAACAATAAATACGGTAATTTTCCGATGAATGATAAATATGGGTCGCGCACGACATCAATCGCAACACTTAAAGTTCCGTCACCCGCTTTGATTTTTTGAATATGCCTTTCAAGGCTAGAGCTTTCGACCTGATGCTCCACGTCTCTAGTCAAATTTAAAATACTGTCATCCGACACGTCGTCAAAAACCTTCAGGCGGTGAATCGAATTAAAATTACTGATTTCAAAAATATTGTGAAATTGGTCACGCTTTAATGCACCAACGATAAAAACATGGTCATTCAACCTGTGAACCGCGTATTTTCCTTCGATCCGTTCATCGCCAATAAATATTGACCCTTTACCTTGAATGCGTTCATCCACGACCGGCAATAAATGTTGAAGCTCTACCTGTTCAATGATCCCTTGAAGATATTTAATGCTCCATTTTCCTTGGGGGTTTTTAACCGCGCGCAGCACCGATTTAAAATCGGATCCTGTTGTTGTGTAATCTGTGTAATCTTTTCGTGAATAAAGTTCCGCCAATAACAGCTCTTGATCCAGCACAGCAAATTCATTTTCAAGCGCGCTTCCAAGAGATTCATTAAACGCCTCTATTCGTGATTCCTTGGCTTGTGTTAAAAAGATTAATAGGGTCACAAAGGCCGTTAAAGTCAGGATAAATCCATTCACAAGGATCATGAGCTGCGACAGCTTTCCTCGCCGTGCAAACTTATCTGCATCTCTATTAGACGCATTTATTTCTTCAAGATATGTTTCTTGATCAACCATTCCTTTATTGGGGTGTTTTGAATAAACCTCCCCTTCCCACTCCTCACTTTGGAGAAAATGTGTTAAAAAAGCTCTAACAAAAGGATATTAATATGATTGAATACAATGATTTTTTAAAAGTTGATATCCGCGTTGGAACCGTCATCGATGCAAAACCATTCCCCGAGGCCAGAAACCCCGCTCTTAAACTATGGATCGATTTTGGTGAAGATATAGGGATAAAAAAGACATCCGCGCAAATAACGCAAAACTATACGCCGGAAACAATTATTGGACTGCAAGTCTGCGCCGTTGTTAATTTTCCATCAAAACAAATCGGCCCTTTTATGTCACAGTGCCTGACCCTTGGGTTCGAAGACGCGAATGGAAATATCACACTTATAAAGCCCGAAAAACTCTCTCCCAACGGAAGCCGCCTTCACTAAAGTGGCAAAGTCACGATCACTTTCAGGCCGCCACCTCGTTTTGAATGATCCAATGCAATCTGCCCCGCATGGGATGTAATAATATCATTCGCGATTGTTAAACCAAGGCCGACACCGCCCGTTTTTTGATTGCGGGATTGTTCACCGCGGAAAAATGGTTTCATCACATCCTCGCGCATATCATCGGAAATACCCGGGCCATTATCCGATATAGTGATACAAACAGATCCATCATTAACCTCGGTCGCGATTTCAATCGTATCGGCATAACGGGCTGCATTACTCAAAAAATTACCAAAAGCACGGTGCAGGGCCTTTGGTTTACACCAAAACAAACGATCGTCTATATTAACGTGATTTTCCGTTACATTCAGGTTTAACCGACGGGCATCATGACCAATTTCATCCAGAAACTCTTTCAAAGAAATGCGCTTCGTCTCTTCACCCTCGTCCCCTTTGGCAAAGGAAAGATACCCTTCGATCATATGCTCCATATCAAAAATATCTTTTTTCATCGCCTCTGCATCCGGAGTATCACCCAATAATTCAAGTTGTAACTTCATCCGCGTTAACGGCGTCCGAAGATCATGAGAAACCCCCGCAAGCATTGTTGTCCGTTGGTGGATAAATCCGTTAATACGGTCTTGCATCAAAATAAAGGCCTCGGCCGCTTGGCGAACTTCACGCGCGCCCGTTGGTTTAAAACGTCCCACAGGAATGCCGCGCCCCATACGTTCCGCTATCAAACCAAGCCTATAAATCGGTCGAATTTGATTGCGCATAAACATCAACGCAATCGTAAATAAAATAAGCGACAGCCCAACCATCCATAAAATGAAAATATAACTGGATGAGCTGAACAAGCGCCCTTCTGGGACTTTGAATTGTACAACGCCAACGGATGGTACAAGGATATCAACAACAATCAATTTATCCGCGTCAAAGACAGATATCTGAAAAGGATCCGTGATTTCGCCCGCCATCACTTTATTCAAATCTTTGGCCACGCCGATAAAACCATCTCCGCTAGGTTCAGGAAGGGTTTCGGAATTACGATCAATCGTAACAGGCATGCTTAAGTGAGATTGCATGAGACTTTGAATATGTTCTGTTTTGCCCCCGTCATTCGATGTCATTTTTATCAGATCAACAGTCATCGCAATTTCACCAGAGACCGCCACAGCCAAACGCTGTGTCATTTTAGACCAATGTCGATCGAAAAATACGCCCGCCACAGCCAATTGCAAAATCAATACAGGGACAACAACAATCAAAAATGTTCGAGCAAACAAAGTCTTTGGAAGGTATTTTTTAATGGATGGTATCATTGTGTTTTCACCATATATCCTTTACCGCGCAGCGTTAAAATAACGCTTGGGTTTGTGGAGTTCGGTTCAATTTTCTTACGCAGGCGGGTGATTTGAACGTCCACCGCGCGGTCATTATCATCCAACCCCAATTGAGCCGCCAACATTTCACGGCGGATCGGAACATTTGGTTTTTGCGCCAACGCATAAAGAAGCGCGGCCTCCCCTTCTGTTAACGCAATTGCATGTCCATCATTATCCATCAATTGACGCGCTCCGATATCATAAGATCGTTCATGCATCTGCAGAATATTTTTCGCTTCTTTTTCTTCGACCTTCGCCGTCTTCATTGTGCGTCGTAAAATCGCCTGCACACGAAGCAACAATTCTTGTGGTTCGAAAGGTTTTGCCAAATAATCATCCGCGCCAGCCTCAAGCCCCGCAATTTTGTCCTTTGTCTCCGTCATTGCCGTCAGTAATAAAACTGGAAGATCGTAACTAACGCGCAAATATTTTGCCAGATCAATTCCGTTTTCACCTGGCATCATGACGTCCAAAACACATAAATCAAATTCATAGCGCTTTAAAATATCGCGCGCTTGGGCCGCGTCCTTCGCCGTGATGACAAGGTATCCGTGCTTCGTTAAATATTGCGCAAGAAGACGCCGTATGCGATCATCATCATCGACAGCCAAAATATGCGGTTTGTCAGTATTTAACACCATAAATAATACTTACCACAAGGATACGATAATGACGATAGCTTTTGACCAACGCGACGGATGGATTTGGATGAACGGCGCCATGGTGGAATGGAAATCCGCAACGGCACATGTTATGCAACATGCCCTTCATTATGGTGGCTCCGTTTTTGAAGGGATCCGTATCTATAACGGTAAAATTTTCAAACTGCGCGAACATATGGAACGTTTGATCAAATCCGCCGCCATTATCGGTGCGCCCATCACTGACTATTCCTTGAATGAACTATGCGATGCCGTTCAACAATCCCTTGAAAAAAACAACCTGACCGATGGGTATATCCGTCCCCTTGCATGGCGCGGGCCAGAGGAAATGGGCATTGGAGCCACAAATTGTTCGACCCAAATCATGATCGCATGCTGGCCTTGGCCGAAATATTTTTCAGGTGATGAAGGCATAACCCTTTGTACATCCCCTTGGCGCAAACCTGACCCAACTACGGCCGCCACGCAAAGCAAATGCGCCGCAGGATACGTGGTCAATACGCTTGCCAAACATGACGCAATACATAGAGGTTACGGCGATGCATTAATGATGGATTACCGTGGATATGTCGCGGAGATCAGCGCCGCCAACATATTCATGGTCAAAAATGGCGTTTTATCGACGCCTATTCCTGATTGTTTTTTAAACGGTAYCACGCGCCTCACCATTATTGATTTGGCAAAAACAGTTGGGATCGAAGTTGTCGAAACACGAATCATGCCCGACGAWTTAATGGCCGCAGATGAAATATTTATCACAGGAACAGCCGTCGAAATCGCCCCCATCACAAAAATCGACGAAACGGCCTTTAAAATCGGGGATGTAACAAAAAGGCTGATTGAGCTTTACCAAAAAGAAACAGGGCAGGCCTAAAGATTAAACGTTAAACCTGAACAAGATCACGTCGCCGTCTTGGACGATATATTCTTTTCCTTCTTGGCGCATTTTACCGTTTTCTTTCGCGCCTTGTTCGCCTTTTCCAGTCACGAAATCATCAAAACCAATCACTTCGGCTTTAATAAATCCTTTTTGGAAATCGGTAYGAATAACACCTGCGGCGGCGGGCGCTTTATCGCCCTGATGAATGGTCCATGCGCGCGCCTCTTTTGGTCCGGCCGTAAAATATGTCTGAAGGCTTAACAAATCAAAGCCGGAGCGAATGATTTTATCAAGTCCGGCCTCGGTCAAATCAAGGCTTTCAAGAAATTCTGATTTTTCGGTCGCTGTTTCCAATATTGAAATTTCCGATTCAATCGCCGCCGAGATCACAACCGCATTCGCGCCCTGCTCTGCCGCCATTTTTTCAACAGCCGCAGATTTATCGTTCCCTTGCGCCGCGTCGTCTTCATTGACGTTACACACATAAAGAACGGGTTTCGCCGTGATCATYTGCAAACGATCCAATAAATGCGCGTCGTCTTCGTGAACCTCAACGGTTCGAACGGGCTCCCCCGCTTCCAAGGCCGCCTTCACACGTTCCGCGACACCCAGTAATTCCACGGAATCTTTATCGTTTCCTTTGGATTTTTTAGAGAGGCTTTTAACTTGTTTCTCAACCGATTCTAAATCAGCGAGCATCAATTCAGTTTCAATGATTTCCGCATCACGAATCGGGTCAATCGACCCTTCAACATGCGTGATGTCCCCGTCTTCGAAACACCGAAGAACATGAATAATCGCATCCGTTTCACGAATATTGGCCAAAAATTGGTTCCCCAGGCCTTCACCTTGGGATGCCCCTTTCACAAGGCCTGCAATATCAACAAATTCCAATTGAGCCGGAATAATCGTCGCAGACCCCGCAAATTCCGCGATTTGATCAAGACGAGCATCAGGAACACCAACCCGCCCGACATTCGGTTCGATCGTACAAAATGGAAAATTCGCGGCCTGCGCATTCGCCGTTGCCGTTAATGCATTAAACAGTGTTGATTTTCCAACATTGGGCAACCCAACAATTCCACAATTAAATCCCATTTTATAGTCTTTCTTTTGTTAAACCGTCATTCCCCGAATTTGATTGATCAAATTATAGGGGAAACCAGAATATATAATAAACATTCTAGATTGCCTTAGAATCATTGATGTGATTCAGGCAATGACATTTCTTTTGGTGGGTTCTACCACAACAGGCACAGATTTTCACTGGTTTTTTAGGAAAAGACTTTCTTTAGAAAAGAAGCTATAACACCTTTTTTTGGTGTCTTTACACTTATGCCTTTATCAGTTTCAGCCCCCAAACCACATTGATCACATGCTTTTGTAAAGCAAGTGGAACAATTAGATGTAGAATTATTTTCAGAAGGTAATGGACTCAGAGTATTATTGCTTGAATTAAACATTTTTTATTTCTTTCATTTCCTGCGTTATTTTTGCGACAAAGTCATTCGGCTTATTTAACAGATCGCTTGTACGTTTTGCAACTAAGTCCAACAATGGGTCAAGCCAGTCATGATCCTCATCCTTAAAATTGCCCAGCACATGCCCGTTCACGCGCGCTTTTGACCCTGGATGTCCAATGCCCATGCGGACACGGTAATAATCGGGTGATCCAAATCGCCCTGTGATTGATTTTAACCCGTTATGCCCTGCGCTTCCGCCGCCTTTTTTGACTTTCAAAACCGCCTCAGCCAAATCAAGTTCATCGTGAAAAATAAAAATATCGTCCAAAGGGATTTTATAAAAAGCCGCCAAAGGTTGAACGCTTTCGCCTGATAAATTCATGAATGTTTGCGGCTTTAAAAGGATCACTTTATCCGTTCCAAGGCGCCCTTCGCTGACCAATCCTTTTGATTTTTCTTTCCAATTTGAAAAACCATGCTTATCCGCGATAGCCTCCATCGCCATAAAACCAATGTTATGACGGTGGCGCGCATATTCCGCGCCAGGATTGCCGAGGCCTACAAATAAAAACATGGGAGCAGTTTATTCGCTTGTGCGCTTAACACCAAGCCTTAAGAGCGCAGGGGTTGCAATAAACAATGTTGAGTATGTCCCAATCATCACACCAACCATCAACGCATCCACAAATCCGCGGATCACTTCGCCGCCAAAGAGCCATAATGCGCCAAGGGCAAGCATCGTTGTCACCGATGTTAAAATCGTCCGTGATAAYGTTTCATTCAATGATTTGTTAATCAATTCCTCCAAAGGCATTTTTTTGAATTTGCGGACATTCTCACGAATACGGTCAAAAATCACAACCGTATCATTGATGGAATATCCCGCGATCGTCAAAATCGCCGCGACCGTTGCCAAATCAAATTGTTTTTGAGTGATCACAAAAAATCCGATAATCGCCAAGACATCGTGAAGAAGGGCAAAAATCGCCGCCGCTCCAAATTGCCATTCAAAGCGAAAGGACACATAGGCCATAATCCCAAGGATTGAAAAAATAACAGCGTATAAACCCGCCTCGATTAGTTCATCCCCGACCTGAGGGCCAACAAATTCAACGCGGCGATAATCAACATTGCTGTCCTCGACGCCGTTCAAAGCATCACGGATGGATTGTTCCGCCGCCTTTTGCGCATCGGCTCCACCGTCTTGTTGTGGAACACGGATCAACACATCATTCGGGGATCCAAATTCTTGGATGGAGATATCACCAAGGTCAAGAGCGTTCAAATCCCTGCGCATTAACTGTAAATTTGGGGCAGGTTCAACCTGAATTTCGATCATCATTCCACCTGTGAAATCAATACCGAAATTCAGCCCGCGCGATAGCAAAAGGCCAATAGTTCCTAAAATAATCACCGCTGAAATTATCGCGCCGATGAAACGCAAACGCATAAAATTCAAATTCATCGTATCTGAAAACAAACGAACACCACGCATGGCTTAGGCCTCCTTATCCGCAAGGGGCAACGATGTTGCACCCGTTTTTTTCGACCATAAATAAATCATAAATCGTGTCACCATGATCGCCGTAAATAATGTTGTGATAATCCCAATCATCAACGTCACGGAAAACCCTTTGATCGGGCCCGTTCCAAATGTGAACAATAAAATTGCCGCAATTAACCCTGTGATATTTGCATCGATAATTGTTGAAAATGCATTATCAAACCCTGATGAAATCGAAGACAAAATGCTCCGCCCTGATAAATATTCCTCGCGGATTCGTTCGAAAATAAGGATGTTCGCATCAACCGCCATACCGATTGTCAAAACAATCCCTGCGATCCCTGGCAAAGTTAACGTCGCTTGCAACGATGATAAAACACCAAACACCAACAAGACGTTCGCGGTCAACGCGGCCACGCTGATCATTCCAAATGTTCCAAAAGACAAAATCATAAAGACAATGATAAATCCAAACCCAACCAAAGCGGCCTTTTTTCCAGCTTCGACTGAATCTGCGCCAAGGCTTGGCCCGATGGAGCGTTCCTCGGCAATTGTAAGGGGYGCTGGTAATGCACCGGCGCGAAGAAGAAGCGCAAGATCGCCCGCTTCGGCGACACTAAACCCGCCGCTRATTTGCCCTGCTCCGCCACATATTGGTTCACGTAAAACGGGCGCAGAGATTACTTCGTTATCCAAAACGATCGCAAATGGCTTTCCAACATTATCGCGGCTTAATCTACAAAAACGATCCGCGCCACGGGCGTCCAAACGGAATGACACGACAGGCATACCATCCGCAAATTGAGTCGATGCATTTGTAAGCATTTCCCCGGTAATCATCGCACGGCGTTTCACACCTAATTTCTGCGCTGGGTTATCGGCCATCGGTAAAACAAGCGCACTTGCCCCGCCGCGCCCTGTGCGCGTTGCCCGTTCATCCGTYAAATGAAAACCAAGCTTTGCCGTCTTACCAAGARGGTTTTTAATACGCTCTGGGTCATCAACACCGGGAAGTTGCACCAAAACGCGCTTATCCCCCTGACGTTGGATCACAGGTTCATTCGTTCCCGTTTCATCAACGCGGCGACGGACGATTTCAATCGTTTGAGAGATCGTGTTTGTCACCAAATCACGGCGCGCGGCCTCTGATTGAGTGATTGTAATTTCCGTCCCYTCCGTGTTGATTTCAAGGGCAGGATCAAGAGCGCGGATTTTACGGCGAATATCTTCACCATCGGCCTCAGACTTTAAAAGAATAGTGACTTTATCCAAAGTCGAAGAGAGCGATTTTACGCGCACCCCATCTTTACGAAAATTTTGACGAAGGGAGTCACTGATCCCATTCATCGTATCGCCATAAACAACATCGAAATCAATATCCAAAAGGATGTGCGACCCACCTTGTAAATCAAGACCAAGGTTAATTGCCTGATTTRGGACCNATGATGGTAAATTTGCATCCACCCACGCACGTCCATTTTGCCCAAGGAAATTAGGCAACGTGAAAACTGCGCCGAACGTAACGACGCAGATAATCAAAATCATTTTCCAACGTGGATAGCTGTTCATGAGTTTAGCTTACTTCTTTTTAGGTGTTTTTTTCGCCGCTGCTTTTTTCTTTGCTGGGGCTTTTTTCGCGACTGCTTTTTTAAGAGGGATTTTTTTCTTTTTTGGCTGTTTTTCTTTGGCTTCGGCCTTTGACGCGGCCATTCCATCATCCATTTTTGTTTGGATTGTGTAACGCAATGCCACAACCTTGACTGAACCTAGGTTAATTTCAACTTCTGTATCAGAAATCAATTTAGATACAGTTCCAATCAATCCACCTGATGTTACAACACCATCACCAAGGTTCAGGCCGTCCAACATTGTGCGTTGTTCTCTTAGGCGTTTTTGTTGTGGGCGGATAAGCAATAGGTAAAACAGAACGAACATAACGCCGATCAGTCCCATATTCATCCAGAATGTGTCGCCTGCGTTTGGTGCAACTGCCGCGATGTCTGTGGAGGCGTGAGCCGTTGAAATTAACATGATAAAATCCCTCTTGTTTGTTTAATAATCCCCGCGACATTAGCACGGTAATCACGAAACACAAGAGGGGTTTAAAAGGTTATCCCAAGAGGATTTCTAGGCCGCGACCTTTAATGGACCTTGGTCGAATAATTCAGCCACATATTCCCAATTCACCATGTTGTCGATGAAGGCTTCCAAATATTTCGGGCGCGCATTGCGGTAATCAATGTAATAGGAATGTTCCCACACGTCACACCCAAGAATCGCCGTTTTACCGTGCGCCAATGGGTTTTCTCCATTGGGTGTTTTCATGATTTCAAGTTGTCCTTGAGCGTTCAAAACAAGCCAGCACCAACCGGATCCAAATTGAGTCATTCCTGCCTCGATGAATTGACCACGAAATTCCGCGAAAGAGCCAAAATTTTGTGTAATGGCCGCCTCTAATTCACCTGGCATTGATTGTCCGCCGCCATTTGGTTTCATCCAATTCCAAAAATGAAGGTGATTCCAATGTTGTCCAGCTTGATTAAACAATCCCGCTTTTGAAGGGTCATTGAATGAAGCCACGACGATTTCATCCAATGTTTTCCCTTCTAAATCAGTTCCGGCAATCAATTCATTTCCCTTGGAAATATAGGCCAGATGGTGTTTATCATGGTGAAATTCCAATGTTTCCGCGGACATATAAGGGTCCAACGCATCATAGGCATAAGGAAGGTCAGGCAGTTCAAATTTAGACATGAGAATTTTTCTCCTTTTCATTTTTAAGATCATCTTTAATCTACATCGGACAACAGAAAGATCAATAACAGATGTCGAATTATTCCAGAAATTTACTCAGAGACCGCGATTACACGCGTTACGTCCTGACGTTTTTTGTCCCGCGCAAGGTTCGAACCGACATGATCGCCTTATTGGCTCTGAATGTGGAACTGGAAACCATTCCAAATAAAACAAAGGATCCTATGGCAGGATTAATACGTATAAAATGGTGGCGCGATCAAATCGACCTTATTTATACAAACGCCGTTCATTCCCCCAGTCCAATTTTGGAAGAGATCAAACGCGTGATTGAAACGCATAAAATCCCACAAATCTTATTTCACGATCTGTGCGAGTGTTACGAGACAATTTTAAGAGGCACACCAACGGATCCTGATGACTCTATTTACGCCTTGTGCGGCGCGATTTTACACGATAAAAAATCCAAAGATAAGTTTTCGAAAAAGCTGTACCTCCACGACACGCTTGCCGAGAACACAAAATTTCGAACATTTCGATTGTGGTTAGGCGTATAAGCGGTTTTCTTCGCTATCTTGTTCCGCCATCAAACTGATACTTGTGAAATTTTCAGCCATCAAAACGCGCGCGGCATCCGACATATATTGCCCTTGGCAAATATGCCTCATAAACCCGTAAAGTGTTGTCGCGCTGGGTTGTAAAACCGAGCTTTCCTGTGCCACAAGAATGGTCGCCATTTGCGAAAAATCGTAATTCAACCCCGTTGATGGCGCGATATCCGCCTCTCCCAACAAACACGCCATTAAGGCGAGCTTTCTATCATTCGCCAATGGTTGTAAATCTTGCGCCACCTCTGGCATGGATAGCCCCTTAACATGCGCCATATGGACGGCGCGCAAGATATTCGAAGGGCTTTCTCCTTCAAGGCCTTTACTCACATCCGTTGTTAAGACAAGTGCGCGCACCGTATCCATATGCATTTGCCCCAATCCTGCCGCCATTAAAAATGGTGTGACTTGATCAACGGCTCTTTTTTCAAGGCGCGACGGTGTGTGATGTCCATCCATAATATTCCCTTGCCCATCATGGTCAAAATCATGAATAGCGGCGGCGGTCAAAAGCAACAAAATATCGCTCGCATTCAATTCAAAATCCGTCCCCTCATTCATGGATTGATGCGTCGCGCACAGACGAATTGCCATCGCCACCACCTCATGAAAATGATGGTTATTATGATAGGGGTTAAGGTGCGGCATTTCCGACAAAACGCACGCCGCAAGAGCCACATTCAAAAAAGGATGATCATCCGCAATGTTAAAATGGTCACAGGCCAAGGCCAATAAAGACGGCATTGTTGGCGGGACATCGGTGCGCCAATTCATAAACATATCGGATACGCCCTTCCCCCATTCCACTTGATCGGCCGATTCAAGCGACCCAACCAATGAATTTTTCGCGATTTTTACGATTTCAAAATCACTGTCGAAACACGCGCAAGACACATCCAAAGCAACAGAAAACCCCGCACTATGTGGCGATTCTATCTCTGTAAACTGCTCAAGGTGATCCCAATTGAATTTCATTCTTAAAATTGTGTCACTTTCGTATCCATAAAACAACCAATAGGTGAAAAAAAACAACCATCAGGCGAAATAAGAGTTGACGTAAAGTTAGTTGACTTTTCGCCAAATACAGATATATTTCACATCATGAAAAATATGTTTCGCGCCGCAGCCCTTGGGCTTTCACTTTTAACAACCGACGCCGCCCCTGCGTTATCGCACCCACAAGACACATCACGTCAAACAACGGACAACGCCTATCGAACGCTACAATCCTTTGTGAAATCACGCTATTATCGTAACTTTCAAAAAAACATCATAAGAGCAGGTCACAAAAGCCTAGAATCACGCCAACAAGTCGTCGTCTTTGCAGATGCAATTCAATCCGGGCATTTCGACCGTGACTTTAAAGCGCGCGTCAATCTTACAGCTTGCGCTGGATTCGCCATGCTCAGGCTCTCAAAAGACATGCGCCTTCAAAGGCACCACCCGTTCTTGCAGCAATCGTTCAAGGCCGTGGATAGCATGTCCAAGGCCACCAAAGGAAAATCATGGGAAGTTAATTGCCGCGCCGTATTTTTCAATTACAACCTTTAGTGAAATTCAGATATCATTATTCTTATGAATGATGTTTCTCCGCTTCAAATCACGCTTGCGCAAATCAACCCGATTGTCGGTGACATTGATGGGAATGCGACGAAAATTCTCTCCATTTATAATGATCACAAAGACAGAACGGACCTGATTATTTTTCCTGAAATGTGCCTCAGCGGGTATCAAGCCGAAGATTTAACAATCCACAAACAATTCAATCATCAAATTAAAAAAATAATAGAAACCATTGAAAAAAAAGTAAATTCAGAGTGCGGAATATTAATCGGCGCACCGATCGAGGATAAAAATTCTGCCCTCCTCATTTATAAGGGCAAAACACACCATCTCACGCATAAATACGAATTACCCAATTACGGCGTTTTTGACGAACAACGCGTTTTCGCCCCAGGCGACCTTCCTGACATCACCGTCTTCAAAGGCCATAAACTGGGTATTGGAATTTGCGAAGATTTTTGGTTTCCGACCGTTGCCGCACACTTAAAATCACAAGGCGCAGAGATTTTAATCTCCCTCAACGGCAGCCCCTTTGACGTACATAAGAGTGCCAAGCGCAAACGCATCGTGAGAAAACGCGTCACGGAAACCACCCTCCCCTTCATCTATGTGAACCAAGTCGGCGGGCAAGACGGCCTAACTTATGACGGAGGCTCATTCATCATGGGCTCCGATGGCAAAGTCACGGCGCAGTTACCATTTTTTGAAACATCTTGCGTCAACGCGCAAGACAATATAATCGCGCCAACACCCGATACAAATGCGGCAACCTATGGCGCCCTTACTCTTGGCCTTCGTGACTATGTTGATAAAAATGGTTTTAAAGGCGTTATTCTCGGCCTTTCCGGAGGGATCGATTCCGCAATCTCCGCCGTGATCGCCGTGGATGCCCTTGGCGCGGATCGCGTGCATTGCGTTATGATGCCATCCCCCTATACATCTCAAGAATCCCTTGATGACGCGCAAGAATTAGCCATAAACCTAGGGTGCAAATACGACATTATTCCAATCGATCCCGCCATGAATGCCTATAATCAAATGTTGGATACACCCGACGGAATTACAGCCGAAAACATCCAATCGCGCGCCCGTGGCATGAGCTTGATGGCCTTATCCAACCGTGATGGATTCATGGTTTTAACAACGGGTAACAATCTGAAATGGCGGTTGGGTACGCTACGCTTTATGGCGACACGTGCGGTGGGTTCAACGCCTTAAAAGACGTTTATAAAACAACAGTTTACGACCTTTCCCGATGGAGGAATGAACAATCGCCCGTCATTCCCGAAAACATCATCACGCGCGCGCCCTCGGCCGAGCTTCGCCCCGATCAAACCGACGAAGACAGCCTTCCGCCCTATG
>NVSI01000017.1 GCA_002401195.1 Alphaproteobacteria bacterium | reverse complement strand
TCAAAGCCTGTTATGTGGTCAACTGTTGAAAAGACTGCATTAGCTGAAGCTGAGATTGAATATAAAGAACATAAATCCGTAACCATCTGGGTACGTTTTCCAGTGCAGGAAACATCATGCGAGGCCATTAAGGGCGCAGATTGCGTGATTTGGACAACGACACCATGGACCATTCCATCAAACCGCGCGATGGCGGTGAATAAAGACATTGAATATGCGGTCTTTACCGTTGAAGATGTTGCCGAGGGCGCAACAGCGAAAGTTGGCGATAGGCTTGTTTTTGCCGTGAATTTGGCAGAAGCCATTACAACGCAGGCGAAAATCACACGATATTCTCAAGGCGAAATTATCAAAGGGTCTGATATTGTGGGTACTGTGTGTTCTCATCCGCTGGCAGGGCAAGGGTACGATCACCGCGTTCCGATTTTAGAGGCCGATTATGTGACGGATGATGCAGGGACAGGAATTGTTCACATCGCCGCCGCCCATGGTGAAGAAGACTATGAGCTGGTCATGGCGCATAATGTTCATGCGGCTGACAATATGAAAGTTGAAATCACGGATAATGTTGCCGATGACGGTACGTTCCGTGATCATGTTCCGTTATTTGGTGGTATGGCGATTATTGATAAGAACGGTAAATTTTCAGACGGAAATTTCGCACCATTAAAGGCCATGGTTGAGGCTGGGAAACTTTTGGGTAAAGGATCTCAACGCCATGAATATCCCCATAGCTGGCGGTCAAAGGCGCCGATTATGTATCGCGCGATCCCTCAATGGTTTATCGGAATGGAAGAAAACAACCTGCGTAAAACGGCTTTGCAGGCAATTTCGGATACGAATTGGTATCCGTCAAAGGGCGAAAACCGTATTCGTTCGATGGTTGAAAATCGTCCTGATTGGTGTATTTCACGTCAACGCGCATGGGGAGTCCCGATTGCGATTTTCGTGAATAAAGAAACAAAAGAAATTTTAAAAGACGACGCATTAAATGCGCGTATCGCCTCGATCTTTAAAGAAGAAGGCTCGGACGCGTGGTGGGCACGCCCTGCATCTGATTTCTTGGGCTCGGATTATAATACTGATGATTACACGCAAGTGTTTGATATTGTTGATGTCTGGTTTGAAAGTGGATCAACGCATTCATTCGTTTTGGAAAATGGCGGATGGGATTTACCGTCTCCTGCTGATTTGTATTTGGAAGGATCAGATCAACATCGTGGTTGGTTCCATTCATCATTGTTGGAATCATGTGGAACGCGTGGACATGCGCCATATAAAAATGTTCTAACCCATGGGTTTACGCTGGATAAAGACGGTCGCAAGATGTCGAAATCCGAAGGAAATGTGATTGCTCCGCAAAAAATTATCGATCAATATGGCGCGGATGTTTTGCGTTTGTGGATGGTGTTTTCGGATTACGAAGAAGACCACCGTATTGGTGATGAGATTTTAAAAGGAACGTCGGATATTTACCGTCGTATTCGCAATACTTTCCGTTTCCTTCTTGGCGCTCTGGATGGATTTACCGAAGCCGAGGCCGTTGATTTGGACGAAAATTATGATCAATTGCCCGAACTTGAGCAATTTGCATTACATCAATTGAGTGAGATGGACAAAACGATCAAAACGCATATCGAAAATTATGATTTCGGCGCGCTTTATAAGGCTTTGCACCATTATTGTAATTCCGATTTATCCGCCTTCTATTTTGATATTCGCAAAGACCGTTTATATTGTGATCGTGCTGATATGTTTGAACGTCGCGTCACGCGGACTGTTCTTGCAAAAATTCTGGAATGTTTGACAACGTGGCTTGCCCCTGTTTTATCATTCACAGCCGAAGAAACATGGCAGGCACGCCCAGATTATTTCGGAACGGATAAAGAATCCATTCATACACGTCAGTTTGTTGATGTACCGCAGACATGGGAAAATGCTGAGTTGGCGGACAAATATTTTGTTGTCAATAATGTTCGGAATGACGTTTTGTCTGCATTGGAACCAAAACGTGCGGATAAAACGATCGGTTCGTCGTTGGAGGCTCATCCGATTGTCATGGTTACAAAGCATAAATATGCCATGATTAAGGGTGTTGATATGGCAGAGATATGTATCACTTCTGGTTTAACTTTAGTTGAGGGTGAAAAATCTATGGTGACTTTCCAAAAGGCCGAAGGAAATAAATGCGCGCGATGCTGGAAAGTTCTGCCCGAGGTGGGCAGCGACGCTGAATTCCCAAGCCTGACATTGCGTGATGCGGATGCCGTGCGTTGGTATTTGGAAAATGCGGATGAAAAGGCGGCCTAGGCTTATGAGTACACGCGTTATGCACTTGATCGCGTTGAGCTTTATTTTGGATATTATCTTGTTGGATCAATTGTCAAAATGGGCGGTGACGGAATTATTGCTTCGTCCTGAAATGGGCGCGGATCCTGTTGGTTTATGGGACTGGATTCTTTCTGCGCCTGCGCGCGTTGGGTTTGTTTCAATTCCCGTTATCCCTCATTTYGATTTTACGATGGTGTGGAACGAAGGCGTTTCGTTTGGAATGCTACAGGGATTCGGAATTTGGCCATTAACGATTCTTTCTTTGGTGATTTCGTCTGTGTTTGTTGGGTGGATTTTCAAATCATCCACATGGATGGAATCTTTATCACTGGCGATGATTGTTGGCGGCGCGATTGNAAATGTCATTGATCGCCTTCGTTTTGGCGGTGTTGCGGRCTTTTTAGACGTGTATGCGTTTGGGTATCATTGGCCGGCCTTTAATATTGCGGATGCCGCAATCACAATCGGTGTTGCCATGCTCCTCTATCATGGTTTAATTTGTAAGCATGAAAAATAAAAACCTGAATATTCAAAAATTGATTTTAACATCCTGTGCGGCCGTGATGCTTGTCGCATGTGGGCAAGCCACAAAAGAAAAATTGGGGCTTACGACTGTGGCGCCAGATGAGTTTTCTGTTGTGACGCGCGCGCCGTTATCTGTGCCGCCTGATTATACGTTGCGTCCACCTGCACCAGGGAGAGCGCGCCCAATGGAGATTTCAACAAAGGAAACTGCACGCCAAACAGTATTTGGTGTAAAGGATGTTGATCAATCGGGCGTTGCGACATCGGGGTCTAATTTGTCGGGTAGTTTTTTGGATAAAATTGGGGCGACGACATCCGATCCAAATATCAGAAATGTGTTGGACGAAGAAAGCGCGCAAGGAATCGAAGATAATCGCGCGACGGCTGAAAAATTAATGTTCTGGAGTTCGAAAGCCAAAGATCAAGGGACACCCATTGATCCCAAGGAAGAATTAAAACGCCTTCAGGATGAGGGCATATCCACAATTAAAAAACGGAACGAGGATATCGAAGCGCCTTAATAAAGGCGCTTTCTTTTTGAAGAATTCAATATGCGATTAATCTTTTTATTAATGATAGGGGTTTTTATGACTCAAACGGTAAACGCGCAAGAGAGCGGCGCGGGTAAAATTTACGATGCCAAAACAATTTCAYTGGCCAATGGCATGCAGGTTGTGGTTGTTGAAAATCATCGCACCCCCGCTGTGACCCATATGGTGTGGTATAAAATCGGCGGCGCGGACGAGGTCGCGGGCGAATCTGGTTTGGCTCATTACCTTGAACATTTGATGTTTAAAGGGTCTAATTTGATTGAATCGGGTGAGTTTTCGAAAAAGGTCAAAAGCTGGGGCGGGAATGATAATGCCTTTACCTCGTGGGATTACACGGCCTATTTTCAAACGGTTCCAAACACGCGTTTAGAAGGCGTGATGATGATGGAAGCAGACCGTATGCGCGGTCTTAATTTCGATGATGCCGAGGCGTTAACAGAACGCGACGTCGTCATTGAGGAACGTAAAGAACGCACGGATTCAAACCCGTCGGCTCAATTATCCGAGGCGATGCGCGCGGCTTTGTTTGTGAATCACCCTTATGGTCGTCCGATTATTGGTTGGGATCATGAGTTGGAACAATTGAGCCCGAAAGCGGCTCGTGAGTTTTATAAAACATATTATGCGCCTAAAAATGCAATTTTGGTTGTCAGTGGAGACGTTGTAACCAAGGATGTTTTTGAAATGGCGAATAAAATTTACGGTGATAAAAGCAATGATGGGGCATCGTTTCGTCCAACATGGCCTTCCGTTCCGCGTGTTTATGGGACGCAGCGCGTTGTCCATGAACATTCAAGTGTAAAGCAACCCGTGTGGCGTAAAATGCATCGCGTTCCAGGCGGCGCGCAAAATTATAAAGATTTTCTGGCTTTGTCTGTTGCCGAAGATTTGGTCGGAAAAAACACAGGCGTCATGTATAAATCATTGGTTTCAGATGGGAAATTGGCATCGGCCTCTGGATTTTATTATAGTGGGATATCGGTCGCTGATGGAACTTTATCCATTTCGGCGACGCCATTGGATGGGATTGGCGCCGATCAAGTTGAGGCGGCCGTGATGGATGTGCTGCGCCGGGTTGCGAAAGATGGTTTTTCTGAAAGTGATATTAAGAARTCAGTTGAAGGCATTCAGGATGWGTCCGTTTACGAACGCGATTCATTGACGGGGCCTGCGATGATGCTTGGTTATCAATTGGCGGCGGGGATGAGTTTGGATCAAATTGAAAGATGGGCCACGGATTTGGAACAAGTGACATCGGCCGACATTCAACGTGTTGTGTCTGAATACTTGTTGCCATCATCAGATAAATATCACGCAGTCACAGGATTTTTGGTGCCATCACAATGATATTGAGAATATCAATTTTTTTTATAGGATTATTATTTATGACCTCATCATTAAAGGCGAATGACGCCCGTATTTTAGATATTCAAAGTGTAAAAACACCGGCGGGGATCACCGTTTGGCACATTGAAGATCACACATTGCCGATTATCACGATGAATTTTGCCTTTAAAGGCGCAGGCGCGGTGACTGATCCTGCGAATCATATTGGTTTGGGGCAAATTGTGTCCAATACATTGGATGAAGGCGCGGGGGAGCGCACCGGTCACGAATTTCAAACAGCTTTGCAAGATCACGCGATTGATTTGTCATTTGGAAATGGCCGCGATCATTTCACGGGAAAAATTAAAACCCTCACGAAACATAAAAACCTAACAGAGGAATTATTGCGCGATGCGTTGATGGCTCCACGGTTCGATGACGAAGCGATAACGCGCATGAAAAATGCAAATTTGATGCGGCTTAAATCGTCATTGGCCAGCACGGATTGGTTGGCGGCTCGATTGATGAATGATGTGTATTTTGGAGGTCATACTTACGCAAGAAATAGCGGTGGGACTTTGTCTGGAATTGCGTCCATCACAAAAGAGGCGATGGAAAATTTTACTCAAAATTATTTAACGCGTGATCGTTTGTTCGTATCCGTTGCGGGTGATATGACCCAAGACGAGGCCGCGGATTTTGTTGATAAAATTTTCTCAAATCTGCCGTCGGGATCGCCTCAAAATTCCGTTGATAATGTGTCCCCGCCAACGGCGCCTGTGAAAAAGGCCTTTAAGACTGAGAGCCCGCAAAGCTCGGTTCAAATGGTGTGGCCAATTTTTCCAAAAACAGACCCTGATTATTATGCGCTTCGCGTTCTTAATCACTTGCTTGGCGCAGGCGGGTTTTCATCGGCACTGATGGAAGAAGTGAGAGAGAAAAGAGGGTTAACCTATGGGATTTATTCCCGCCCTATCCACATGAATTTTTCAAATTACATGTCGATCGAAAGTGCGACGTCGCCCGAAAATATTGCGCCAATGATGGCGGCGATTACGGATGTTTTAAATGAATTTAAAACGGAACATGTTTCTGATGACAAATTGACGGCGGCCAGAAACTATCTTGTTGGCTCTTTACCATTGCGTTTTTCAACGACACAAAGCCTGTCTCGTACGGCGATGTCCATGGGACTTAATGATATGGGGATTGATTATTTAGATCTATGGGATGATGAAATTTTAAAAGTAACGGCCGCAGATGTAAAGCGCGTCGCGGAGCGTATTTTTATTTCAACAACGCCAACGGCAATGGTAATTGCGGGCGCGGTTCCTGATGACCTTGGGTTCGAGATCATCGAAACAATGCCAGGGGTGGAATAATCATGAGCAATCCGACACAAACGCAATCTTGGCAAAAACTGTCTCAAATGACATCGGATGCGTCGGCTCCGAAATCCGTTTCATGTGATGGGGTTTCGATCGATTTTTCAAAATCAATGATTTCAAATGATATTTGGGATGGACTTTTGAATTTGGCCGCGGATCAAAATGTAGAGCGCGCGCGCNNAGACATGTTTTCGGGAGAGCCGATTAATGTGACGGAAAAACGCGCAGTTCTTCATACGGCACTGCGTTCCGGGACAAACTCAGAGGTTCTGAATGTCTTAAATCAAATGCGGGCCTTTGTTGAAAAAACGCATGAGAATAATAAATTTACGGATGTCGTTCACATTGGTATTGGGGGGTCTGATCTTGGTCCACGTTTGGTGTGTGATGCATTAAAACATCTTCCCAASRMMRTSANTSWTCATKWCSKAMGNKRAYGTTGACGGCGCCCATATCGCGGAAATTTTAAAACCATTATCGCCCGAAACGACATTATTTGTGATCGCGTCAAAAACATTCACGACCCAAGAAACAATGATGAATGCCAAGGCGGCAAAATCATGGCTTGGCGCCCTACCTGTTGCGGATCACATGATCGCGCTGAGCACAAATGAATCGGCTGTGACTGAATTTGGGATTGATGCGGGAAATATGTTCCCATTTTGGAATTGGGTTGGAGGACGATTTTCCGTGTGGTCGGCCATTGGTATGCCGATTGCGTTGACTTATGGTTTTGATGTATTCCAAGAGTTTTTGAATGGAGCAAAGGCGATGGACGATCATTTTGTCACGGCGCCTTTATCTGAAAACATCCCGGTGTGCCTTGCGCTTTATGGGGTGTGGAACCGTAATTTCATGAAACGTCCGGCCTTGGCCGTATTGCCGTATGCCCAAAACTTGGATCATTTCGCGGCGTATTTACAACAAACGGATATGGAATCGAACGGTAAATCGGTCGATCGTAACGGAGATTTCATAAGCGATTATGAAACGGGCCCCATTGTATTTGGACAGGTCGGAACGAATGGTCAACACGCCTTCCACCAATGGCTTCACCAAGGAACGGACATTGTGCCGTGCGAAATTATTTGTATCAAACACACACATTATGATGCGGATCACCATCGCGTTTTAAACGCGCATGCCGCGGCGCAGGCTCAGGCCTTTTTTGAAGGCCGTTCAAACGCGGATAATTCTCATCGTCATTACGTGGGCGCGCGTCCATCTGTGATGATAAAATTAAATGATTTAACGCCGTTTACGATGGGGCAATTGCTGGCGATGTATGAACATAAAATTTTTGTTCAGGGCGTTATTTGGAATATTAATAGCTTTGACCAATGGGGTGTTGAGCTGGGTAAAGATTTAGCGCAAAGCCTGCTTGCATGAGCCTTAGAAACAAAGCATACTGAAGGCTATGAATAACCCGCACGAAAATTTTTTTATGGCGCATTTAGCGCAAGATGAAGTGGATCGCATTGCCGAAAAGCATCATCTGTATTTGATTGGAAAAAATGGTGGCGCGCGCGCAATCATTAAATTCAAAAATCTTTCTGGACTAAATCTTTCGAACAAAGATTTTTCTCACGCGGATTTTACAGGCTCATGCTTTATTGGCGCAAATTTATCGAATGGTAATTTTAGCTCGGCCACATTTTTCGCATGCGATCTTCGCCGATCCAATCTGGAACAAGCAAAATTTATTCGCGCGGACTTTCGTGGTGCGTTTGTTGCGGGCGCGAATTTAACGGGCGCTGACTTGAAATCTGCGGACTTACGCGAAGGCCGCATCATGGAAAAAAGCGCGGAAGGATACTTGAAAGACAGATTAAGCCGTGATCGCAGTGATGATGCTGCGGTGGCGCGGACGGTGTTTGCTGGCGCACGTATGACGGCCACGAATATGGCGTCTGTACGGGCTATGAACGCTGATTTTTCGGATGCTGATTTAAGTAACGTTACGATTCAGGGCGCGGATTTACGCGATGTGAATATGGAGGGCGCAAACCTTAGCCACTCTGATTTGACGGGAAGTGATTTACGCGGCGCGAACTTTAAAAACTCAATTATGAAGAATACAAATCTTCAGGGAATTGAAAAGAGCGGCACGAATTTTGAAAATGTTGTTACAGAAAATCCAGCAGGTCTTGAGTTCTTGAAAATGGAAGTGCCGCTGGTTGAGCAATTGAATAGTCATGCGACGTGGCTTGTCTCCAAAGGAAAAGAAGGCACGCGATTGGATCTATCGAATTACGATATGCGTGATTTCGAAGAATTAAAATCATACACATTAACGGCGATGAAGGCGATTGGCGCAAATTTCTTGAATCAAGATTTTTCAGATATTCAAATTCAAAGCGCCGTGTTTGATGAATCGGATTTCCGCGACTGTAATTTCAAGAAATCAGATGTCCGTGGCTCCTCATTTAAAAGCGCGCGATTATCACGATGTGATTTTTCAGGCGCGAACTTGGCTCCATTGATGTTTAATAACCCCGATGGTACGAAACGTATTTTACCTGTGAATATGAGCGGCGCGACATTGCGTTACAGTGTTCTTCGCAATGCGAAATTAGCGGGCATTCGTCTCAAAGGTGCGGATTTGTCATTTGCGGATTTCACAGGCGCGGATCTGCGAAAAGCTGATTTGACTGATGCAAAAACAAATGGCGCTATTTTTGCGGGCGCGGATCTTGAGGGGGCATTAATGGATGATGGCCTAGAGATGCTTTAAGTTCAGGCCAAGGCCGATGGATATTAAAATTATATTGAATAAGAAATAAGAGGTTATAAAGATGACGGTTATTCGTCAACTCCCCGAAACACTTGTGAACCAAATTGCGGCTGGTGAGGTTTTAGAAAACCCTGCGGCGGCGGTTAAAGAATTGGTCGAAAATGCAATTGATGCAGGCGCGATCCGTATTCAAGTGACCTTGCGCCAAGCGGGAAAAAGCCTGATTTGTGTTGAGGATGATGGCGTTGGAATGGCACGCGATGACCTGTCCTTATGCTTGTCGCGTCATGCGACGTCGAAACTGCCTGATGAAGATTTACTGGCGATCGATTCTCTTGGTTTTCGCGGCGAGGCAATCCCATCCATTGCGGCGGTGTCTCGGATGTCTATTCAATCCCGTGCAAAAGGCGCAAATGAGGCGTGGGGCGTGTGTGTGAATGGCGGACAAATTGATGAGATAGAGCCGAGCGCATGGCAGGTCGGAACGCGCGTTGAGGTGTCTGATTTATTTTATGCAACGCCCGCGCGATTAAAATTTTTAAAATCGGATCAGGCCGAAATGATGGCGATTAAAGGGATGTTAAACCGTTTGGCGATGGCGTATCCAGAGGTCGCCTTGCATGTCGAACATAACGATAAAAAAGTATTCTCTTATCCGCAATCGACACGCTTGGAACGATTGGCGGCGATTATGGGCCGCGATTTTGAGGGCGCATCTATGCCGATTGAAACCGAGATTGAGGGCATTCGCCTGACGGGTTTTGCAAGCCTTCCAACATATAGCCGCGGAAACGCGCAACATCAGTTTTTGTTTATTAATAATCGCCCAGTGAAGGACAAATTATTATTAGGCGTTTTGCGCGGGGCTTACGCTGATGTATTGGCGCGTGACCGTTATCCGGTTGTCGCGTTGTTTTTGGATATGCCCCATAAAGAAGTGGATGTAAATGTCCATCCCACAAAGGCCGAAGTTCGTTTTCGACAGCCGATGGTTATTCGAAACTTAATGTTTCATGGCGTACAAAATGCGCTCAGAGAATTTGGAAAAGAATCCGCGGCCTCGATGCCTGCTCAATCCGTGAATTTTCCATCAGGCGGCGGCGTGCGCCATGCGTCCGCGCCCGTGGTGAATTATGCATTGCCCGAAATGGATTTAAGACCGCAAGGGCGCGTTGCGGAACCTTTGGGAACGTCGCGTGATGCTCTCTCTTATGAAGAGGAGGCCGCACCCGAAATTCAAACCGCCGAAACCCAGTATCCATTAGGGTCCGCGTTGACTCAATTTCATGATAATTACATCGTGACGCAAACACAAAGCGGCATCGTGATTGTTGATCAGCACGCGGCGCATGAACGCCTTGTTTATGAACGGATGAAGAATTCGTACGCACAAAACGGCGTTAAAAGGCAAATTCTTCTTGTGCCAGAAATTGTCTCTTTGTCTCAAGATCAAGTTGTAATGGTGTCGGACAAGAAGGATGTATTAACGGAGGTTGGTCTTGTTTTAGAGGCATTTGGTGACGATTCCGTGATCGTTCGAGAAATCCCATCGATCCTGTCTGATCGTCTAAACATTCAAGACATGGTTAAAAATATCGCTGATGAAGTAGAGGATATAGGGACGGCAGATGGGTTGCAGCAAGCGGTGGATCATTTGCTTGCCACCATGGCGTGTCATGGTTCTGTGCGGTCTGGTCGACGCTTAAATCGGGATGAAATGAACGCATTATTAAGGCAAATGGAAGAAACGCCCATGTCGGGGCAATGTAACCATGGACGCCCTACCTATATTTCCCTATCCTTGGATGAAGTTGAAAAATTATTTAAAAGGCGATAGCGGTATGAGCGATATTCAAAAAACAATTTTAACAGTCTATGCTTTGATTTTCGCAGGAAGCCTTTTGATGATGGTTCCTGTGGGCGTTATTCCCTTTGCGGGCATGTCATGCCTGATTGTTGGGCTGATCAGTGCGTATATCTATCGCAATCGCGCTGATGACGATTTGATGAACGGGCATATGAGTTACGTTATTCGAACGATTTGGTGGTCATCATTGGTTTTATTGGTTGGTGTTCTTCTTTTTTGTTCTATCGTCGGTGCAAATGGTGATTTGTCGATGATTCACGACCTGATGGAGCAGGCAGAAATTGGCCTTATCCCAACCGAGACAGATGTGCGTTTGATGCAACATCAATTCTTGAACGCGAATACAAAAATTATTGGGTTGGCGGCGTTGTTTGGATTGCTGCCATATCCGCTTTATCTTATCTATCGCCTTGTGGGCGGGATAAGAAAAGCCATTAAAGGTGATCCGCCGGCATAAAAAAAGACGGGCTGATGTGGCAAAGAGATTCCGTGAACGAAATTTCAACATCAACCCGCCTAGTTACAGCTTTGGGTTTTAGAATAACCATGAAAAATTAAATGCTTTTGATTGGGAAATAAAAAGCGTCATGGCCATAATGCTTTCGGGGATGATTGCATTATCCGTTACACTTTTTGTATGTTTGTCCGTATCTCCACTCTTATTTTTTTACAGTCCTCTAATCCCGTTTTAAGGGATGAACGATACATGACGCATCGTCTATTTTTAGAATAAATGATTTACGTTAAATAAACTWGAAAAATAACTCAAATTCGAACTAATTTTATAATGTTGATGTAAAAGTTAAGCAAGACTCTATATCTTGTTGAATTGACTTATCTTTTTGCTTTTGATCTTTCGGTCTTTCGTCGTCATCCATCTTGTAAAGCGCGGCGTAAAAATGGTCTTCGCATCGAATAATGTTAATAATTTCATCCGCGTTCAATTGTCCCTCGATCCCAAGCGTTGCCAAAATAGGGGATCCGGTTACGGATACAAGGATGTGAAAGGCCGTAAATTTATAGATATCAAGGGCGTTGATAGAGGCGTTGATCGCCGTATGGTAGGTTTCAGATTGTCGAATGGCCGTGAGGTCATAGGTAATATCAAAAGATGTTTTAAACACATCTTCGGCCTTGCTCATCGCGTCATCCCATAATGGTTTTTGGATGTCGACTAGTTTTACAGGTTCTGGCGCGCGATAGAACAACAAGTCTCCGTCAATATATTCTTGAATGCCTTGTGTGATGCCTTCGCGCTGCGTCGTGGCCTGTTCCATTGCGGTGACAAGGATGCTGTAAATTGGCATTGTTTCGGGCTTTATCGATTCGCCTTGCGCGTTCCATTCCGCGCATATGAGCGTTGCGATTTTCTCATTCGGGGCAGCGATTAATGGTTTGTCATCAAGGGAGACAGCGTATGAATCGTTTTCAACGGTGAAAGACGCATTTTTAAATAGCTTTGGGATAGGGCGTGATGTCATGAATTAGAGGGCTTTTGGTTTTTCGATTGGCATGACGTCAAGGTCGCGTAAGGCGCGGCATAAATCCATGAATTCACAAATCTCAGGTGAGATTTTAGGGTCGTTCACAAGAGACCAAAACATTGTCCGTGTGGCAATATGGTCTTGGCTTTGGCGGTCGATGTCCTCGGCCTCAACATGCGCAGGAAGAAGAGGGATAATCGCACATGTTTTGTTAACTAGGCATCGTTGATATTGACGCTTACTTTTCATTTGCCCGCCTTCGATTTTTTGCGCGGTGCGTTTCATGCGGGTGAAATGTGTGTTCACTAATTTAAGGGCATCGATGCCATATGTGTCGTTGATAGAGGACGATGATTTACAGTCTCTTGCGGCTTTGTTGCCTTTTAGGGATGGTTCAATGCATTCTTCTGCGAATTGAACCCATGATGGAACACCGAGTAGGGATCCAAAATGGCGTTCTTCAAGGGTTGGGTATGTCGTGATATAGGGTGACAAGATGAATGGTTTTCCGTTGTTCGAATCATCAATATAGGATTTTCTCCATTCGAATTTTTGATTGGCGTAAAAAATAACAAGTCCCAAAAGGATAACGGCAGATATAATTTTTGTAATGTCGGCAAAGCGCAAAGAAAAGAACAGGGCAAAACAGGCAATTGCAAAAACAATGGCCAAAATACCATGGCCCTCCTCGTAATAATTCCATTGGCCAAGCATGTGGACAAGGCCTGAAAATAAAACAATCAAAGAGATTGCAAGGGAAACTATAAGTGTTTTTTTGTCATCGAAATTTATCATGTCAATAATTATACATTGAAGCCTAATGTTTTCCAGCTTTTTAAAAATAGATCTGGAAGCGGTGCGTCGGCCGTTATTATTTCTTTGGTGGTGGGGTGCCGGAACGTGATTTCGCGCGCATGAAGGTGAAGGCCTTCGTGGATGTCCTCATTGTCGAACGGGTGTGGTTCGGGATTGTATTTTGTATCCCCCAATAATGGCGCGCCCATAATGGCGGCATGAACGCGAATTTGGTGGGTTCGGCCCGTTTTTGGATAGAAAGCAACAAAGGCTGCGTCCTTTCCGGCTTTGTCTAAGATCTCGTAATCGGTCGTTGATTTTTTACCGTTTTCTTCGTCGTGAACCATCATTTCTCCGCCATCGTGGCGCGCGATGGATTTTGATAGTTTTGCATTGATCGTTCCATTTGGAATTTCAGGCGACGGGGATGTTAAGGCCCAATATGTTTTTTGAATGGTGTGATCTTGGAATCCTTTTGTTAATGCGCGCGCGGCGTCGGCCGTTTTTGCCAAAATTAAGACCCCAGACGTGTCTTTGTCCAAACGGTGGACAAGGCGTGGTTTAACGCCTTTTTTCATGTAACTGTTTAACATGCCGTCAATATGACGGATTGTTTTGCTTCCGCCCTGAACGGCAAGGCGCGGCGGTTTGTTTAGGATGATTATATCGCTGTCTTCATACATGATGACAGATGTGATGAAGTCGTGATCTTTTTGAGAAAAGAAAACTTGCGTCTTTTTCTTGCCGTCTTGCAAGGATGGAGGAAGGCGCAATTCCGCGCCTGCGACCATTCGAGCGTCACTTTTGACGCGTTTTCCATCCATGCGAATTTGCCCTGTGCGGATCAATTTTTGCGTTTGCCCAAACCCGATCTGTGGAAACTCACGTTTTAAAAATCTATCGAGCCGTTGGCCATCATCATCATCTTTTATAATCATAGGACGGTTTTTACAAGAAAACGCCCGAAAATGAAAGCACCAACTCCACCACCAACGGATATAAGAATATAAAAAGCGGCCTGTGCGTATTTTTGAGTGTCGATCATGCCCATTGTTTCAACGGAAAATGTAGAAAAAGTTGTAAATCCGCCAAGAAGCCCAACCGTTAAAAACAGATGCGTTGTTTGGTTCACGGATGTTTTAAGCGCGATAAGGGTTAAAAGCACGCCAATCAAAAAACACCCAAAGACATTGGCGATCAAAACCCCATGCGATCCAATCATTGTTGAGAATGCATATCGGGCGACGGCCCCGATGGCTCCGCCGCATGCAACGGCGATCAGTGATGTGGTGTTTAATTCCATGACGTTTATTATTTTATAGGAATCGACGCGATATGGCAGGCTTTATTTAAAAGGCGTTTCATTCCTGGATCGTCATCAAGGGCAAGGGAAAGAGCGTTGTCGAAATCCATCCATTCCAGGCGTGTTGATTCATTGCTGATAACGGGTGGTTGTTCTTCGGTCATTTGCATGATGTAGCGCATATCATAGTGAGAATGCGCGGGCTCTTTCTTTTTGTCGTTTGCTGGAATTTCATGAATATCAATGTCGATAAAGTCAGGTGAGATGGGCTTTAGGGCTGTGATCCCTGATTCTTCCATCGTTTCACGAATGGCGACGCTTAGGACATCTTCTTCACCATCGGCGTGTCCGCCAAAAAACAACCATTTGTTGAGCGATTTATGGTGGTTCATTAAAATTTTATCACCCTTAACATTAAGGAGAATTGCCGAACCTGTGATATGGGCAGGGAAGCAATCGCGGTAAAAACAGCGCGGATTTTCAAGAAGAGTTAAAAACGCATTGATATGGGCGCGCTCTTTTGCGTCGGTGGTTGTGTAGTTTTTGATTTCGGTCGCGAGGTCTTGGCGATCAAATGTTTTTTCTTCGGCTGTTCCAGTCATCGATACGGTCCTTTATTCCTTTTTCAAATCCGTCGCCTTTAGGGGCGTAAAATTGTTCGCGCGCCATGTCGTCAGGGAAATAATTTTGTCCTGAAAAACCGCCTTCAACATCGGGGTCATATTGATATCCATCACCATACCCTTGATCCTTCATCATGGATGTTGGGGCGTTTAAAATATGTTTTGGCGGCATGAGCGATCCATATTTTTGCGCGCTGATGCGGGCTTTTTTATAGGCAACATAAGCCGCGTTTGATTTTGGCGCCGTGGCCAAAAAAACCAAGGCTTGGGCAATGGCAAGTTCGCCTTCGGGGCTTCCGAGGCGTTCATATGTTTCCCACGCAGACGTACAAAGGGCAAGGGCTTGGGGGCTTGCAAGGCCGATGTCTTCGACGGCCATGCGTGTGATGCGCCGCGCGAGATATCGCGGGTCTTCGCCGCCATCCAGCATGCGTGCAAACCAATAGAGGGCTGCATCTGGGTCGGATCCACGAACGGATTTATGAAGGGCGGAGATCAAATTATAGTGGCTGTCATTGCCTTTATCATAGACGGCCGCGCGTTTTTGAATAAGTTTTGTCAGCGCCTCTGTGTCTAGGTCGTTTTTGATTTTGAGTGATTGTATTTGTTCAACCATGTTAAGCAAATACCGCCCGTCCCCGTCTGCCATGGCCTTTAAGGACTGGCGTGCGTCATCGGTTAAGGGCAGGGGCGGGGCATTATCCTTTTCTATTTTTTTCAAAAGCCCCTCCAACGCGGACGTGTCCAAACGATTAAGGACAAAAACGGACGCACGGGACAAAAGAGCGGCGTTGAGTTCAAAGGATGGGTTTTCCGTCGTTGCCCCGATAAGTGTGATCGTGCCGTCCTCGACCAAGGGTAAAAACGCGTCTTGTTGTGATTTGTTAAAACGATGTATCTCGTCAATAAAGAGGAGCGTTTTTCGTCCATCTTGGGCTCGGGCTCGGGCGCCTTCAAATATTTTACGAAGGTCGCCAACGCCGCTGAAAATGGCGGACAGAGATTCAAAGTCAAGGCCACTCTCATTCGCTAAAATGCGGGCAAGGGTTGTTTTCCCACACCCCGGTGGCCCCCATAAAATCATGGATTGAATGGTTCTATTTTGAACCATTTGATAAATAGGCGCGCCGTCGGCCACCAAATGGTCTTGACCAATAATATCCCTTAACGATTGGGGGCGCATGCGTTCAGCCAATGGCTTAATCGCGTCTGTGGATGATTGAAAGAGGGCGGATTGCATTCTTTTTTATATCCCTTATGGTGCGGGAATGCATCGTTTTTTTATGATTTATACATCGGCGATTT
>NVSI01000016.1 GCA_002401195.1 Alphaproteobacteria bacterium | reverse complement strand
GGAAAGCGCATCGTTTTTTACTGAACGCTTGTGACTGAACGACGGTTACGAGCCCAGCTTTCGGAATTTGCACCCAACATCTCTGGACGCTCTTTACCGTATGACAATGTTTGAACGCGGCGTGGATCAACACCCAGAGAAACAAGATAGTTTTTCACAGCATTCGCACGGCGGTCACCCAAGGCCAAGTTATATTCACGTGTTCCACGTTCGTCCGCGTGACCTTCGACTGCAACATTTGTTGATGGGTACTGGCGAAGCCATTGAGCCTGCAATTCAAGCTGGCTGATGCCTTCGGGTGTCAGGTTGTAACTGTCATACCCAAAAAAGACGCGGTCACCAACATTGACGGACAAGTCATCTTGGCTGCCCGGTGTTGCAGAGCCGTAATTCATTTGAGATTGGTCATAGCCGTTATTCACAGGAACAGTTGGAACCGCCTGTTGTTGTGGAATGGCATTGACATTCGCCTGCTCATTTGGGAATAATTCATCACCATATGGTTTCAGGTCGTTGTCCGATGAACAGGCCCCAAGGGATAGAGAAAGTGCGGAAACCGCAACAAGTAAATATGTACGCATAATAGAAAGCTCCTTTATAAAATCTTTAACCCATAAAGAATGGAGCATTTGCGCGACCTAATCAAGATATATCATGTGGCAAAAATAAGGTATTTTCACTTGGATCAAAGATCAAGCATCCGAGCATTGAATTTTTCATTTTTCTTGCCGCGAATTCCTTGAGCTGCCTTTTTAAGTTTTTCAAAGGCCTTATTCTCTATCTGGCGAACTCGCTCTCCACTCATATTAAAGTCTTTCCCAACATCCCACAATCCTTTGGGCTTATCAGTTAAGCGGCGAGCCTTGAAAATCGCAAGATCTCTCTCACTAAGGTCTGCCGCGGCAAAGGCCTCGGACAACATGCTTTTTTCGTTCTCACGTTCATTTTTTTTCTCGTATATATCGCCCGGCGTCAAATCAGGTGACGGCAAATTTTCCACAAAGGATCGCGACTCGCCATTCACGTCAACAGGCGCGTCCAAAGACAGCGATCCATCCATTATGTTTTTTACAGCCCTTAAAATTTCCATAGTCACCCCCATTTTCGTTGCGACGGCTTCGTCCAATTCACCTTGGAGCATGGATGGATTTTTAAGCCTGATATCCGCTTCTGCTTTTCTTAGCTTTGAAAAAATCATTTTTGGCACACGACTTACAGGCAGGTTCAACGCGTATGTTTGCCCCATCAACGCGGGGTAAGTCTCCCCCAAAATAGCGAATGTCGCGTGCGTTGAAAAACGCGCATCCCTATCAAGATCAAAGGTATCAAGCGCCTTGCACAAACCAACATACGCATCCTGAATTAAATCATCCGCAGGATAACGCCCCTTCATTTTTTTGCGCGCCTCGTGAACGGCCAAAAAACGATGAGCCACAATCACCTTATCTCCCGCGGCCTTGTCTCCCGCTTGATATTTGCCGATCAATTCACGCTCTTCTTCTCTTGATAAAAAAACACCCGAATGTGCATCTGATTGTATACGGCGAATTTCTTTACTTAGAATAAGTCTATTTTCTAATGTCATAACATCCTCTTATTTTTTTATGAAAATATCAATAAATTTCCATAAAGTCAACAAAAATGCGTTCGACAAACGAACAAAAAAAAATGGAGGACAGAATTTAACGCAGCTTTGGAACCTCTGGCTTTACGCCTTCCAACTTTTCAAAGGCCGCCTTTTTAAGCTTTTCAAAGGCCACAACCTCGACTTGCTGAACGCGCTGCTTGCTCACGCCCAATTCTTCGGCCAAGGCCTCAAACGTCACGGGGACGTCACTTAGATACCGCGCCTTTAAGATGTACCTTTCCCTGTCCTTCAAAACAGCCGCGTTAAAAATGGCAGCCACCGTTTCCGTCGCATCCGTGCGGATCAACGCCTCCTCTGGATTCTCACCCTCTGACACCAAGAAGTCGCCAATCTCAGTCGGTTCTTCAGATTCTTCGGACATTGGCGCATTCAAAGACGACGCGCCGGTCATCATCAACCGAAATGAGAGAAATTTTTTCTTCGAAACCCCTAAAAATTCGGCCGCGCGCTCATCCAGAACGTCTTGCTCGGCCTCCGGGTTTTTTATCCTTACTTTTCTCWACGCCTTTTCTGCAGAGAAAAACACTTTNGTCGCATCTCCATCCGTTGGCATTTTTACAATATTTGCATTCATTTGGGCCGACCTCAAAATCTCTGAGCGAATATGATGCACCGCATATGTTGAGAACCGAAAACCTTTATCTGGATCAAATTTTTCAAGAGCCTTACACAGCCCGATATTGCCGTCTTGGATCATGTCATCGGCGGCATATTTATAACCTGTATACCTCTGTGCAATGGAAACCACCAAAGTCCTAAAAATCACAATGATTTTATCGCCCGCGGCCTTGTCTCCTGCCTTATAGCGGCGAATTAATTCGTTCTCCTCTTTTTTCGACAACCTGTCTTTCGACCGCCCATCCCTGCGGATACGGCCGGCCTCTTCACCAAGAATTTGTGCATTTTGTGATGACATTTCAAATCTCTATTTATTCCCTTGAACAATAGAGGCTTATTACCATATCGTCAATGGAGTATTGATTTCAATTCCAACAAGAACGCTTCGGCCTCGGCCTTTTCCTCGTCATCTGATGTCTTTTCGATATATCTTCCGATATGCTCCACGGCGGCGCGAGGCCTTTCAAGACGTGACAAAAGAACAGCCATATCCAAATCAAGTCGGTAATCATCCGGCGCAACCAGCGTCATTAGATCAACAATTTCCAACGCCTCTTGGTAATGTTCGGTATCAATCAGGCGGAATTTGATATTATTTTGTAGGCGGAGCAACGTCTCTCGAGCCGTACACGGCTCATAATAATCACCCGAAAGTTCGGCTTCCTCGCCAACATTAGATTTTAATATCTGCCGTAAATCAGAGGCTTGCAAAACTTTACACCCCTGAAACGGATCAACGATCAAACGCTCCCCGTCTTTTTCAAGGCGCATAATAAAATGCCCAGGAAAATTCAATCCATCTGCGTCCCACCCCATTGAACGGCACGCCGACACCGCCAAAATCGACAATGTGATCGGCATCCCCAAACGACGGTCAATGACGCGCATCAAATCGACATTTTGCAAATTATCGTAATCGACAACATCACCTGCATAACCGTTATCACGCGTCATAACCGCGCGCAACGATTCCGCCTGAACAGTCGCAGAATCTCCGTTGTTTTTTGCACATAACGCGTCAAATTCCACGCGCAAATCGTCACATATTTTTTGAAAATGTTGACGGTATTTATCAATGACAACAGACGGACGATGAACGGCCGCCAAGGCCAAGGCGCATTCAAAAAGATCAATATTTTGATCAGGCAAAGCCCCAGAGATGCACAAATAATCGCGCGCAGACGCAGGATCAGAAAAATTATCTGTCATAATTTAAAGTTCTGCCGATTGTGACACGACAGGATCACCCATATTTTCGATCGGTTCACCCGCCAGTTTCACGTAAGAGACGACTTGACGCACATAAGACGTATCACGCGTATGCGCAATCACCTTATTAAGTTCCGCGCGATCTTGGGCAATCCCCATCAAATAAACAGTCCCCTGAACCGTATCGATTGTGTAATTAATCGATTGGATATCCTTATCAAAAATCAGCTTCCGACGAAGATTTGTCGCTATAATCGTATCGCGCGCAAAGCCTGAAAAACCATCGCTTTCCGCCACGCGAACCTCATTAATCACTTGCACAACGCCCTCGGGTTGCCATGCCAAACGGATCGCCTCTACGCGGTGATCTGGATTTTGCACAACGCCCGTCACAAGGACACGCCCCTGCTCCACACTCATATTGAGCTTACTAAACGCCTCAACATCATATTTGAACCACAGGTCATTTGTCTCAAGCTGAATGCGCATATCAATCACAGTTTGCCTGAAACCGCCTTCACGCGCCGCGGCAATACCGCCCGCCGCGCCCGCAGTGGTCGCCACGCCAAGGCCAGTACAGCCAGACACAGCCACAGAACACAAAACGGCCAGTGCCAAAAATCTTATTTTTATCAATGTATTAGAATGCATTCTTTATGTGCTTTATTAAAAAGTTATTCGAAACGATCACGACATCAAACCGTGTAACAGCATCAAGCCTAGGCGATTCATTTGTTTTTTCCAAGAGATACTGCTCCGCCGCGCGTCGAATTCTTAGACGTGATTTTGGCGTGATCGCATAGGCCGCGTCTTCGGCATTTTTACGGTATTTCACCTCAACAAACACGCGCGCGTTCCCCCTCGTAACGATCAAATCAACTTCGCCGACTTTCGTTTTATATCGCAAGGCCCGCGGCCAATACCCTTTACACAACAAAAAGGCCACCGCGTAATATTCCGCCCATAAACCGCGACGATAACTATTCATCGCGTAACTTTATCGCCAAATTATAAATGTCTTTTTTCTTTTGTCCCGTATCGGACGCAAGCCGCGCCGCCAATTCTTTTACGCTTTCACCTGTCGACAAGGCCGAGCGGATCAATGCAGGCACATCAAAATCTTCATCCGATTTTTGCGCGCCCTCAACGACAATAACGATTTCTCCCTTAATTGCATTACCAGAAATTCTGTCGATCACGTCCGATATCGTTCCGCGGATCGACTCTTCGTATAGTTTAGAAATTTCGCGAACAACCGCAATCTGCCGATCTCCCAAAACATCCCTCATCGCCTTTAAATTTTTCAATATCCGCGACGCCGTATCATAAAAAATCAATGTCTCGGGCGCGGCGCTATATTCACTGATCATTTTCCCTACCGCCGAAACCTTGCGCGGTAAAAACCCAGCGAACGTAAAGACATCGGACGGCAACCCCGAAAGCTGTATCGCCGGTAAAACCGCGTTCGACCCAGGCAAGGCCGTGACATAAACGCCCGCATCAAAACACGCCCGGACAAGCTTGTATCCAGGATCCGAAATAAGCGGCGTCCCCGCGTCGCTAACCAACGCCAAAATACGCCCTTCCGCCACAAGAGACACAATATAGTCGCGCGTTTCAATCGACGCGTGATCATTGTAAATAATTTTCTTTTTCGACGGGATATCATACGCCTTTAAAAGGCGTCCCGTCATGCGGCTATCTTCACACACAATCATATCGCAAGACCGCAAGACATCTAGGCCGCGCAGCGTGATATCGCCCAAATTTCCAATCGGGGTTGGGACGCAATAAAGCCCTGCATCAAGTTTGTTTTGATGTAGATTCATAGACTGAGGTGCGCTAGTGTGTGACATTACTTATAGATCATAAAGAGGAATTACCCCATGCGCACGTCTTTTATGACACTCGTTATTTTAACGGCTCTGACCGTATCCGCTTGTATCCCGACGAACCGCGATCGACGCGTTGAAAGTAACTCGCCATTTGACCCCTATAACCAAACAATCATCACGGACGGGCAAACATTTAAAACTATGCAAGGGGACGGGCAACATCTTTTGCACGGAACGCCTCAAAACCAACCATATCAACAGGTCGCAAAAGGAAAAATCGCGCTTCTTCTTCCTTTAACTGGAAAGCATCAAAAGATCGGGCAGGCTCTTTTGCAATCATCACAGCTTGCATTATTCGATATCAACCAATCTGGTATTGAACTCATCCCACTTGATACAAAGGGCACAGCCCAAGGCGCATCCGCCGCCGTTGAACAGGCCGCGCAAAGCGGTGCCAAAATCATTCTTGGCCCTCTTTTTGCCGACGCCGTATCCGCCGCAGGGCAAGCCGCAAAACGCCACAATTTGACCGTCATTGGATTTACAACCGATTGGAACAAGGCCGGCGGAAATATTTTCACCATGGGAATTTTACCATTTGACCAAGGCGCACGCCTTGCGCAATATGCCGCGACAAAAAACAAAAAACGCGTTGCGATCCTATCCCCCAACACGAAATATTCGAACGCTGTCATATCGTCTTTTGAACAATCTGCGCGGGCCTATGGCATTACCGTCACGCATAAAATAGCCATCGGTAAAACGACCGCCGCCATCAAACAAAATCTGTCTGCGTTAAACGCTCAAGCGACGCAATTTGATGCGATCCTTATCCCCACAGGGAACCCAACATTGTCATTAATCGCCAATGCTCTGAACGATGTCGGCCTTAACGCATCGACCAAAACATGGCTTGGGACGGGCGTATGGGATGACGACACGATCAAACGTAATGCGGCCATGGAAAACGCCGTGTTCGCCGCCCCAACGCCCGCTCTCCGCTATAATTTTGAGCGGAGTTATCAATCTTTATATGGTGCGAAACCGCCACGCCTTGCATCGTTGTCCTATGACGCGACAGCCCTTGCAATCACCTTGTTGTCACAAAATAGAGATATCCAAGGACAGGCTATCTTGAACCCGAACGGGTTTTCGGGGATTGACGGAATTTTCAGATTTCAATCGAATGGATTAACACAGCGCGGCCTTGCCATACATCGTATCAGCAACAGCGGACGGTCCATGATTGTGGATCAGGCGCCGAACAGTTTTTTAACAAGTCGCGGTGATTTTGCATCAAGGTGATTTTGCATCGCCTTAAAAATTTCCTCGGGCACATTAACGCCAGAGGCTTGCTCAAGACCTTTAAAGCCCGGGAATGTATTCGCCTCGCAAATTGAATACCCAGTTTCGGTAAATAATAAATCAACACCTGCCACCTGAATATCCAGTGCCTTTGCCGTTTTGATTGCCAAATTCGCGGCCTTTTTATCGACTTTAAAAGCCTCAACTTTCGCCCCTTGGGAATAATTCGCCTTAAAATCACCTGGCTTTGCAATGCGTTGCATTCCCGCAATGACTTTGCCCTCAACAACCAAGACGCGCAAATCACGCCCCTTGGAATGCGCGATGAATTTTTGGAAAATCATCAAAATATTCGGCTGTGTTTCATGAACCAACGTCATCAAATCATCAAACGATTTCGTATTTTCAATCAAAAACACACCAGAGCCCAAAGCCCCATGCAGTGTTTTTACAATCAATGGAAAGCCCAATGTCGCCTCAACCAATTCAACATTAATCGGGAATTTAGCAAGCATAGTGTCCGGTGTTGGGATTTTGCTTTCGGCCAAGACTTGATGCGCGTGAAGTTTATCGCGCACCCGTTCGAGCGTATCCGCATTATTAAAGACAGCAACGCCCATGCGTTCAAATTGCCGCACAATCGCAAGTGAGAAATAGCTGTGATCTGAATGATTAAAATACGGAAAGATAAAATCAGGTAAATCTGTCCATTGACCATCAATGATAATTTGATCGCGGTTCGTTTCCGTGACCAACAAGTCAAACTGATTGGGTTTAAATGCCTTGACCGTCACACCCATCTTTTCGCCCTCGGCCAAAAAACGGCGCATTTCAAAGGCTAGATCAGCCGTTGAGTCAATGTCATCCCCATATAAAATCCATACTTCCATTACGTCTTCTTTTTATTATTTAAGCAAGGAATGGACTATATATTACTAAGACCCATAAAGTCAAAGCCTACCATTCACCGGTATTGCCCATTGACGTCCATGGTTCTTGCGCCGGCAAATCATCGCCTTGTTGCAAAATTTCAATAGAGATACCATCGGGTGAACGAACAAATGCCATATGTCCGTCATGGGGCGGACGATTAATAACAACGCCAGCATCCATTAATTTTTGACATGTTTCATAAATATTCTCGACGCTGTACGCCAAATGTCCAAAATTACGACCGCCTGTATACACTTCTGGCTCTTCTCCATCTGTTGGCCAATTATATGTGAGCTCTAATAACGGCGCTCTATTTTCTTTCGCATACTCAACATCACCTGGCGCGCACAAGAAAACCAAGGTAAAGCGACCCTTTTCATGATCTTTGCGGCTATATTCAACCAAATCAAAATTATTACAGTAAAAATTAAGCGATTCATCAATATCTGTGACGCGAACCATTGTATGGAGATATTTCATATTCAAAGCCTTTCTTTCTTATTTAAAAGGGGATATTCTTCCCCCCAATGTTATTTAACTCATACGTCTTTATATTCGCATTTTTGCCAATCGTCATTGGCGTTTTTGCAATCTTACAAAAATTCAACCGCGCACGCATGATGACGGCGTGGCTTGTCATTGCATCGATCTTTTTTTACGGATGGTGGAATCCTGCTTACCTCCTCCTGATCGGGCTTTCCATTGGGGTTAATTTTTTCATTGGCCGGCAATTATCGATCAAACCGTCAAAGCCCACCTTAATTACCGGTATTGCCTTTAATCTTGGTCTTTTAGGATACTTCAAATACGCCATGTTTTTCGCAGGCGCCGTTGGGTACGATGTTGGCTCAATCATCCTTCCGCTTGCGATTTCATTTTTTACATTCCAGCAAATCACTTACCTGATCGACGCCAACAAGGGCGCAACGTCCGAGTATAATTTCCTTGATTATTGTCTCTTCGTTACATTTTTCCCACAACTGATCGCCGGCCCCATTGTTCACCATAAAGACATGATGCCCCAGTTTGCGGATAAAAAAGTTTTTGGCATCACAATTCAAAATATTGGCATTGGTTTAACGTTTTTTATCATAGGGTTATTTAAAAAACTTGTGATAGCGGATGAGATTGCGACATACGCAACACCGGTCTTTAATGCGGCGGATGCGGGCGGCGACGTGTATTTCATTGAGGCCTGGATTGGCGCACTCTCTTATACATTTCAGCTCTATTTTGATTTTTCTGGTTATTCTGATATGGCGATCGGGTTGGCCCGTATTTTTGGCATTCAATTACCGCTTAATTTTTTCTCTCCCTACAAATCAGCGTCCATTATTGATTTCTGGCGGCGCTGGCACATCACTTTATCTCATTTCCTTCGGGACTATCTTTACATCCCCCTTGGTGGAAACCGCAAAGGCACAATGAGACGTTACACCAACCTATTGACGACAATGATCCTTGGTGGGTTATGGCACGGCGCTGGGTGGAACTTTATTATTTGGGGCGCCCTGCACGGGCTTTATCTTATGATCAATAATGGGTGGCGATCCTTCTGTCTGGCGCTCTCAATCAAACCATTTGCGGGCCTACTTGGGCAAATCATCGCCATTGGAATAACGTTCATATCCGTCGTATTTTCGTGGGTGTTTTTCCGCGCAACAACGTTGGATGGCGCGTTATCCATGTGCAAATCCATGCTTGGTCTCAACGGGATCAGCCTCCCGCGCGCCGTGTCCGAACATGTTGTCACTGCATTCAACGACATCGGGTTTGAAACATTCACGATGGGTGTTCTCCCTATTCTAAACAGTAAAATCACAGAGATTCTTTTTGTCCTTCTTCCAGTGATGGCCATCGCCTTTATCGCGCCGAACACAGCACAATTTATGCGCCGAACATTGCGCAACCCCGCGTCCAAAGACTTTGCCGACCTTAACCGCGACAAACTTATTCCCATTGTTCAAAAATTGATGCCTGTTTGGCGCGCTCATTTTATTTACGGTCTTTTGATGGCTGGACTTGCAACCATTGCCGTTTTATCAATGACCCGCATCAGCGAATTTTTATATTTTCAATTTTAAAGAAAGGAGACGACACATATGCAAAAATTTTACCTTGCCCTTATCCTCCTTCTTCCAGCGATTGGCATCGGGTGTTACGCCGCCGCCGTTCACCATGTTGACCCGTATGGATTTTACAAACCTTTGGATCGTGGATCATTTCCGATCAAGCCCGCTATGATTAAAAATCAAAATATGGTGAAGGCTCAAATTGTTCGAAAGATAAAACCAGACACAGTCATCATTGGATCATCTCGCGTTGATTACGGGATTGACCCAACTCACGCCTATTTCGATGGTAAATCCGTCTATAATATGGGGCTTAAAGGCATCCGTATTCCAGAGCTGAAACACATGGTTAAGCACGCCTACCACTCGGGGGCGAGAGAGATTTTATGGGGCCTCGATTTTTTGTCTTTTAATGCCTATATGGAACAACGATCCGACTTTTCAACTGGCCGATTGTATAATGGTGAAAATATTCCTGACACGGACATGCATACACTTATATCCATTTCATCGCTGAAACCCGTTTTACAAACACTATCGAAACAATCAGAGCCAGATACACCGCACACGCGTCTGAATGGTCAACACACACCGCACGCCCTTAATCAAAAAACACGCGATAAAGGCGCCCGATCCCTTTTTAACAACAGCGCTTTTGTTTTCCTAAGTAAGCTTTACTACCCAACTCCGCACAGGCTTTATGCCTTTACCGATGATGATGGCGAAGACACGTGGCGCGATTTCGAGGACACGTTATCTTTCATGCGCGAACACAATATGAATGTAACTTTTTTTATCGCGCCTCAACATGCCTACCAATATGCACTTATGTATCAATCCGGTCTGTTCGATACATATAAATCATGGAAGGTACAACTTAACACCTCGCTCCAAAAACACGGATTTACCGTTAAAGATTACACCGTGATCAACGCAATAACGACAGAACCGATTCCAAACGAAAAAAATATACACCTCACATATTACTGGGAATCTTCTCACTATCGCCCCGTCATCGGGAACATGATCATGGATGATTTAATGGGTAAGCCGTCAAACCTCCACACCACAACAAATACAGCCGAATTTGAACGCGACCTTATTCGCTATCAATGCGACAATAGGCACGAAACAAATGACATTCGAAGAAAGATTATCAACGCAGGATTGGAAAATCGATTGATTCCAAAGCTAAACTGCCGATAATGGTCTTTATGAGTACAAACACAGTTTCCCCCGCAAACACATATCTTGACCTTCCTAATTTATCCGTTGAAAAAGTCTCGGACAAGGCAAGCTCCCTATACGACATGGCTTTTGAGGCCATCACGCACGATTCATTATGGCTTCCTATTACTGTGATCATATGCGCATTGGCCTTTGGTGCGTTTTTCAGACGCGTGACATCGGAACGCCTTCACGAAATTATCGACAAACAAAATATCTCGTACCGCGCCAATCAAATTTTAAAAAATATCGCAAAATTATCGTTTCAAACTGGCTCTCTTGTTTTTGTGTCCTTGGCGCAAATTATCATTGTGGCGGCCTTCCCAGATATAGATACCGCCGCCCTTATCGCGATATCAAAACTTTTGATCGCGTGGATATTCATTCGAATTCTGGCGCAAATCATTGAAAATTCATTCGTTCGCAAGACCGTCGCATTATTCGCATGGATTATTGCCGCCCTTTCCATTTTAAATGTGATGGAGCAAACGCAAATCGCCCTCGATGCCATCGGCATGAATTTCGGAGATTGGCGACTTTCGTTACTAACCATTGCCAAATTCACAGTCGCGATCTTTGTTCTTTTGACCGTCACGCGCCTTCTTGTGAACACGGCGGAACGCAACCTTCAACGCGCGACCGATTTGTCGCCCTCCGTTCGCGTTCTTTTAATTAAAATTATAAAAGTTGTCCTCGTCTCTCTTGCCGTTTTAATTGGGATCACAACCGCAGGGATTGACCTGTCTGCATTGGCGATCTTTGGTGGTGCGCTTGGTCTTGGTATTGGTTTTGGTTTGCAAAAAGTGATCTCAAACCTATTTTCAGGAATGCTTCTTTTGATCGATAAATCAATCAAGCCTGGTGATGTTATTGAACTCCCTGGCGGGGACGGCGCCTTTGGATGGGTGAGCCATTTGGGCGCGCGCTATGTATCCTTGGTCACGCGTGATAACAAAGAATATCTGATCCCCAATGAAGAATTCATTACGCAACCTGTGATTAACTGGTCCTATTCAGATCGTAAAATCCGCGTTAAAACGACTTTTGGCGTTGATTATAATTCAGACCCACACCTTATTAAAAAATTGGCCGTGGAGGTCGCAAGCAACGTAAAGCGCGTGGTCGCAGACCCGAAACCTAAATGTCATCTTCTTGAATTTGGAGACAGCTCTTTGAATTTCGTTTTACTTTATTGGGTCGAAGACGCCGAAAACGGCATTACAAATACAAAGGGCGACATCATGATTGGCCTGTGGGATATTTTTAAAGAACACGGTATCGAAATCCCATTCCCGCATCGTGTACTCATCGATAAAAGATAAAAAAAAGAGGAGGGCCAAAGGCTCCCCTCTCTAGAGTTTAAATATCCAAGTTCTTATGCGACTTGTGATAAACCGTTTTCACCTGCATTCAACGCGGCCTTCCCATCCAATGTAGATGATATGGCCTGAACAACCGCAGCAATACGCACGGCCGTTTGAATGTCAGATGTTGTGATGTCATGTTGCAACAATTCTTTTTCATGTGAATCGATACACAGCCCGCATCCATTAATGGATGATACGGCCAATGACCATAGTTCGAAATCAACTTTATCAACGCCCGGATTTCCAATCACATTCATGCGTAATTTCGCAGGCATGGTTTGGTAATCCGTGTTCGATGACAAATGGACAAAGCGATAATAAATATTATTCATCGCCATGATAGAGGCCGCAGATTGCGCCGCCTTATAAGCCTCAGCAGACAAGTAATCTTGTGCCTCCGCATCAATGGCCTGAATAACGGATGCGTTCCCACCCGCCAACGCGCAGGACAAAAAACAGCCCCATTTTTGTTGATCCGTTAATGTTTCCTCATTCGCCAAGGTGCTTAAATTAWGNTTTNMAKCCWTKGMGNAATYMGRAACCATGTTTTTCAATGACTCAATGCTCATGATTTATGCCACTTTTGACAAATCAATCACGTCACCGCCAACAGGGCGATTACATGGGCAAAGCTCGTCTGACTGCAAAGCATCCAAAATACGAAGAACTTCTTTTGGATTACGACCAACGGCCAATGGATTCACAGATACATGTTGAATTTCGCCATGGGGGTCAACAACATATGTCGCGCGATACGCAACACCAGAATCTTCACGAATACCAAGATTATCAATCAATGTTCCATTTGTGTCCGCAAACATCCAGCTATTCAACTTGTTCAAATCTTTGTGGTCACGGCGCCATGCAAGCTTACAAAATTCATTGTCTGATGATCCACCAAGAACAATGGCATCGCGGTCTGCGAAATCATCGTTCAACCGTGCAAATTCAGCAATTTCCGTTGGGCAAACGAATGTGAAATCCTTTGGATAGAAATACCAAATTTTCCATTTTCCTTCGAATGATTCTGCCGTCAATGTTTCAAACGCGCTGATCCCATTTTCTTCGTGCTTTTCAAATTTTGGCTTAACACCTGTAACTTCAAAATCTGGGAATTGATCCCCTACACCTAACATCATGATTATATATCTCCTTTATCGTATGATTGTTAAACTTTCACCTCTATCTATTGCACAGTTCACATCTCAAAATCCAATTGAGTTTTTCTGTTTTTTATATTAAAATAATCAATACAAAAAGATAAAGTGAATTGATTTTTAAAATGCAATATTCTATCAAGCACCTTCGCTATTGCTCCGCATTGGCCGCAACGCGCTCCTTTTCAAAGGCCGCGACGCAGTGCAATGTCACGCAATCGACACTCTCCCTTGGTATTCAAGAGTTAGAACGCCAAATNARKWYCRCTYYRYYKSMMYGAKMKCGCSGMMRKSKMRKCCCARSNCCSCRYYSRMRRMRCCGWCCWKGGYYAWSMSCRSRAARTKKTATCCCTTGGCGATGATCTGCATAATGACATTATAACGGCCAGAAGCCCAAATGCAGGCCCCTTGCGTATTGGGGTTATCCCAACGATCGCGCCTTATTTCCTTCCGCAATGCCTTCCCAATATCGAAGCTCACTTCCCCGAAAGCGACCTCCGCATTGCCGAAGATACAACCGAAACAATTTTGAAAAAAATAAAAAATGGCGATTTAGATCTCGGAATCCTTGCTTTCCCGGTTGATACAAAAGATCTTGAAATACGTATATTATTTAATGAATCCTTTGTTTTGGCCGCGCCAAAGTCATTAAAATTGAAAAAAACAGTGTCGCTCGAGAGTGTTCAAGACGCAAACCTTCTACTCCTTCGTGAAGGACATTGCCTGAAAGATCATATTTTAAGTGCATGTAAACTCCCACCCGAAAAACAAAATCGCTTTTTCGAAGCAGAAAGCCTGAACACTCTTCTTGCCATGGTGAACCAAGGGTATGGCGTTACTCTTCTTCCTGAAATGGCGATCAAGGCGAACATTCAAACGGCCTATCCTCATGTTAAGATACATAAATTTAGCGCCCCTGCCCCCGTGCGCCAAATCGGTCTTGTGTGGCGCAAAACAGATATTCGTCGCAACGGGTACTTAACTCTTGATTTATAAACCCATTATAAGGTAAATAATCCCCATGTGGACAGTCGCAGCATTATACAAATTTATAGCAATCGCGGATCGCGAGGCCTTACAAGCGGAACTTAAATCCCGTTGCAAGGCTTTGGATGTGTATGGAACTCTTTTGGTCGCCGACGAAGGCATCAACGGAACGATTTGCGCCCCCAGTGAAGAAAACATGAAACAGATCATGGATTTCATTCTTGAAACTCTCGGGCGCGAGAATATGGAACTTAAATACTCCACGGCCGAACTTCGTCCATTTCGCCGTATGAAAATTCGCCTTAAAAAAGAGATCGTCACTTTAAAACAAGACCATGTTGACCCAACAAAGCAATCAGGGACATATCTTTCACCAAAAGAGTGGAACGAGATGTTGAAAAATAATCCTGACATGCCTGTTTTGGATACGCGGAATGATTACGAAGTTGAAATCGGCACATTTAAAAACGCAATAGATCCACAAACAAAGGCCTTTACTGAATTTCCTGAGTTTGTAAAAAAGACCCTCAACCCTAAGAAGAATAAGAAGGTCGCCATGTTTTGTACGGGCGGAATTCGCTGTGAAAAAGCGTCCAGCTATATGTTGGCCGAAGGATACGAAGAGGTGTATCACCTTAAAGGCGGCATCCTTCAATATTTAGAAGATATTCCAAAAGAAGAAAGCCTGTGGGACGGTGAATGTTATGTTTTTGATCACCGCGTTTCAATCGCGCACGGCCTTGAACAAGGTACATATGATTATTGTTTCGGATGTGGGTTTCCAATCAGTGACACAGACAAACAACACGCCTCTTTCGAAGATGGAATTTCATGTAAACGATGCGTGGATGATCTGACACCGGCAAAACGCAAGGCCTTGACCGATCGTCACACCCATCTTAAAACCCAAAAAGGCGTCGCATAAAAAAAGCCCCGCAAATCTCATGCAGGGCCTTTAAAATATTTTATCGAAAAATTACTGAGCTTCTTTCATCGCCTTATGCTTTTCCATGCGGTTTTTCATTTTTGCACGCATCGCTTTACGCGCTGATTTCATTTCGTTTTTTTCTAAAAATCCATCGCCATTGGCGTCCATTTTTGAAAAACGTTCTGCGTGACTTGCATCAAACTCAGCTTTMRWWWNNCCTWRYSAWCSYMRTTCNGTAKYANAWACNGKTSYARMATYTTWGGGCCTTTTTTATGCCCCATGCCGCCTTCGTGATGATCCGCAAGAGCCATCCCTGATGTTAGGCCAAGAGAAACAGCCAACGCTGCCGTTAAAACAAATTTATTCATAATTGAAATTCCTTTCATTGGGTTACATAAAATAGGATAGCCAAAGACCATGGCATCAAAAAGGCAAAATTATGCCTTTTTCTTTTTCGCGCTCACTGGGGCGATTTCACCTTCTTTAATAAACAGATTCACATCGCGTTGTGGGAATGGAATTCCGATGCCTGCTTTATCCAATTCAATTTTAATTTGTTCCGTAATATCAAGGCGAACAGCCCAATAATCTTTGGACTTCACCCATGGACGCACGATAAAATCAACGGATGATGCCCCCAACTCCATGACGCCGATCTGCACGCCTTGAGACTTAATAATACGATCTTCATCCTTCGTCACTTTTTCAAAAATAGAACGCGCCTTTTTCAAATCTGCATCATATGAAACGCCAATCACTAAATCGATACGGCGTTTATTCTTTGCAGAATAATTAATAATCATACCTGATGTAATATTTCCATTTGGAATCACAATGCATTTGTTATCTGGCGATGCGAGTTGAGTTGTGAAAATAGAAATATYCNCARMYGYTCCACCAACACCCGCAATTTCAACATAATCCCCGGCCTTAAACGGGCGGAACAAAA